>CAJPTB010000149.1 GCA_905373325.1 uncultured Ancrocorticia sp. | reverse complement strand
GGGACTCCCTCCATGCCGCCGTCTCCTCCGTCGGCGACGCCTCCGACGCCTGCGCGGCCGTCCTCGGCGTCCGCCAAGCCAACGCCGAATCCTTCACGGCCGGCTCCGGCTAAACCGACTCGGAAGGAGCCAAAGAAGAGCCTCGCCTTCACGGGCTTGGACAGCACTGCGATGGGCCTCGGCGCGCTTGTTCTGAGTGCCGCGGGAGGAACGCTGATCGCGATTCACAGGCGCAAGAACGCGCTGTGAGGTTGGGGCAGTCTTGCAGGCGCAGCCAGGCCGCGACAGCTAGCGCAGCGGGCGCCGCGGCCGGAGCCTGACCGCCTGCAACGCTTCAGCGAACGAGGGGCGGACCCGAGCCAATCGGGTCCGCCCCTCGTTCGTCCAGTTCGGGATCAGCGCCCGCCCCTGGCCGTCCAAGCGTCTGTTCGCCGCTCACGAGGCAAGTGAGCAGCGACTACTCGCAAAGCCCGCCAAAGCCGTCCGCGCTTCCGTTTGCGCATCACAAGGCGGGTGAACGGCGCCCATTCGCCGGCCGTCAGGCACGCGGCGCAATCGCCCGGGCGCGATGTCACTCGTCCGATATAACGCCGCTCGTCGGACACGATGCAGCTGATCAGACGCGACGGCGCCTGCCGTCAGACATGAAAAGTGCCTGTCTGCAGGAAAAGCGCCAAAATTTGGCACCCTTCACTGCTCCAGGCACTTTTCATCAGCCGAGGGCGTCGCGAAGTCGACCAGAGATGACCTGAGAGGCCAGCCACGGCCTCCCAAGAACAGCCACAGGAAGCGTCAAGGGAGGCCCGGCCGTCAGCCGATCGTCAGGCTGCGCCTTTCGGCGCGCGGCTCCAATCAGGCCTTCGCCGCGGCGATGCGCTCACGGAACTTCGCAAGCTGCTCGGTGATCTTGGCGGGAAGCTTGTCGCCGAACTGCTTGAAGTACTCCTCGGTCTCGTCCATCTCGGCAGCCCAGGCGTCGGGGTCGATCTCGAACAGGGCGTCCCACGTGACCTTGTCGACGTCGATCCCATCGAGGTTGAAATCCTCGAACTTCGGGTAGCGACCGGTCACGCCGTCAACGGCATCGACCTGCCCGCCGACTCGGCGGACGATCCAGTCGAGGACGCGCGAGTTCTCGCCGTACCCGGGCCACATGAACTTGCCGTCGGGGCCCTTGCGGAACCAGTTGACCTGGAAAACCTTCGGGAACTTGTCGCCGAGCTTCTCCTGGAGCTCCAGCCAATGGCTCCAGTAGTCTGCCATGTGATACCCGCAGAAAGGCAGCATGGCGAAGGGATCGTGGCGCAGCGAGCCTGCCTTGACGTCCGTCGCGGCGGCGGTCACCTCGGAGGCGACCGAGGCTCCGATGAACACGCCGTGGGCGTTCTCGTACTGCTCGGCGACGAGCGGCACGTTGCTGGCGCGGCGGCCTCCGAAGAGAATCGCGTCGACCGGCACACCCTGCGGGGCCTCCCAATCCTCACAGATAATCGGACACTGCGAGGCGGGAACCGTGAAGCGGCTGTTCGGGTGGGCGGCCTTCTTGCCCTCGGCGGCGTCGGCAGGGGTGTAATCCTTGCCGGTCCAGTCGATGAGATGGTCCGGAAGCGGGGCGTCGATGCCCTCCCACCACACGTCGCCGTCGTCGGTCAGGGCGACGTTCGTGAAGATCGAGTTGCCGCGCATGGTGTCCATCGCCATGGGGTTCGTGTCATACGAGGTCCCGGGAGCGACGCCGAAGAAGCCGGCCTCGGGATTGATTGCGTACAGGCGCCCGTCGGGGCCGGGGCGCATCCATGCGATGTCGTCGCCGATCGTCTCGACCTTGTAACCGGGAATGGTCGGCTGAAGCATGGCGAGGTTGGTCTTGCCGCAAGCCGAGGGGAAGGCGGCCGTCACGTGGTACTGCTTGCCGGTCTTCTCGTCGGTCAGGCGAAGGATGAGCATGTGCTCGGCCATCCATCCCTGACGGCGAGCCATCGTCGAGGCGATGCGCAGCGCGTAGCACTTCTTGCCCAGCAGCGCGTTGCCGCCGTAGCCCGACCCGTAGGACCAGATCTCATTGGTCTCCGGGAAGTGCGTGATGTACTTTTCCTCGTTGCAGGGCCAAGCGGTGTCTTCACGGACGGTCCCGTCGGCGTCGCGCAGGGGGTAGCCGACGGAGTGCACCGCGGGAACCCACTCGCCGCCCTCGCCGATGAGCTTGAGCGCTTTGGAGCCCATTCGGGTCATGATGCGCATGTTCGTGACCACGTAGGGAGAGTCGGTCAGCTCGATGCCGAGCTTGGAGATCGGTCCGCCGAGCGGGCCCATGGAGAAGGGAACGACGTACATCGTGCGGCCGCGCATGGCGCCGTCGAACTTCTCATTGAGGATCTTCTTCATCTCGACCGGGTCGTACCAGTGGTTGGTCGGGCCGGCGTCTTCTTCCTTCTCGGAGCAGATGAACGTCCGGGACTCCACGCGGGCGACGTCGGAGGGAAGCGAACGCGCAAGGAACGAGTTGGGGCGCTTCTCAGGATTGAGGCGCGTGAAAACTCCAGCCTCGACCATCTCGGTGGTGAGCCGATCCCACTCTTCCTCCGAGCCGTCGGCCCAGTAAATGGAGTCGGGCTTGGCGAGATTGGCCGTCTTCGCAACGAACTCAATCAACTCTTCAGGGGCCTCGGCGGGCGCTCCGGCCCGAACCTCTTCGACGGTGTAGGTCTTATCCGTCATCGCGTTTCCTTCCTGAGTCTGCGATGTGCTGCCGCAGCCTTGTCGCCACGGCGCGAATGACATCTATTGTTGCGGAAAAGGCTGGGGATTTCCCATGCGTTTCGTCCCAGAACAGCTTGGGCTCAGCGGGTGCGATCTTTCACACACCGACGTCGTCGAAGCCGTCCAATAGAACCGGGCGCGGGAGCTTTCGCCGCGCCTCGGCAAACCGCCGGCGAAGCACGAGTCCGACGAGCGACTGAGGGGCTTTTCCCGCGCCCGCCGAAGCCTCGAAAGGGCCCGAAAAGCAATGCGCGGGCCGGAACAGAGGACAGGAGGACCCAAGCAAGAGCAACAGCGGGCGGGAAGAAAGGGATGCGTCGGCCCAAAGGCAAGAAACGGGCAGGTCAAGGAACGAGAAGTCCCCACCTGACGACGTGTGCCGTTTTCTCCCACCAACTATGCTGTTCCGTGTACGGCGCGACAAGCGCGCTTCAAACTAAGGATTCAACAATGAGCGTTCTTCCACGCACAACCATGAGGAAGCGGTCTCGGTTGCTCGCGGCAGCCTTGCTTCCCTTCACGCTTCTGATCGCCGCGTGCAAAATGGACACGACCATAGAGTTCAAAGACGACGGCACGTCCGTATCGAGCGTCGTAGTCGAAGACGACGAGGGCAAGCTGACCGGCAAGAACGTGACGTGCGCGTCGGCAATGGCGCGGATAAAACAAGCCATGCAGGGAAGGAGCAGCGCCGGCATCGATCTGAACAAGGCCAAGATGGAGGACCTCTCCAACGGAGGAAACCTCAAGTGCAAGCTGACTCAGAACCAGAGCAACTACGAGTCTGGGCTCACTAAGACTTCTAGCGGCTACGTTCTCAAGGTGCCTGGCACTCCGAGCCTTAACACTTCAAGCTTGAAAAACGAACTCAAAGTCACGTTCAAGATCGTTATGCCCGGGAAGGTCACCCAAGCGTCCGGAAACGGAAAGATCAGCGGCAACACGGTGAACTACGAGGGATTTGACATCCTCGCCCAAGGAGCGGAAATCAAGGCCACGAAGGACGGCGGCTCCGACGAGGAACCCTCTGACGAAGAAACCACAACAGCGAAGAACAACGAAGAAGCCACGGGGAAGAAGGCCGACGGAACTTTGGACCATCCCGCAGCTTCTAAGAAAGACTCCGACGGCGGATTCCCAATGTGGGCGTGGTTCGCCATCGGAGGCGGCGCCGTGGTTCTCTTGGGCGTCATCATCTTCCTCGCGACCCGAAAAGGGAAGGGGTCTAACTCCGGGCAAGCCTACGCAGCCCCATTCGGCCAGCCTCAGGCCCCGCAACAGTTCGGAGGGCCCCAGGCCCCGCAGCAGTTCGGAGGGGCCCAGGCCCCGCAACAGTTCGGAGGACCCCAGGCCCCGCAACAGTTCGGAGGACCGCAGAACCAGCAGGGCTACTCCCAGTACCCGCCCCAGCAAGGCGGCTACTGACAGACAGCTTCTCAAGCGCCGCACAAACCTTCGGCCCGCTCCGAGCAAGACGCATGTCTCGGGCGGGCCGAAGAGGCCTTAGAACACAACCGAACACAAGGCTCGCACTTAAACGACCTCGACCGGTTTAAGTTCAGCCGTCATATGCGCGAGGCCCTTCGTTCATCCGAACACATCCAACGCGCAGTCCCGTCGATCGCTCAAAACACGCGAGGCCTTCCGACTTGCCGTGCCGCTCCCGTTTGCAAAAGAGCGCAGGCCTGCGCGGAATTCCCAACTTGCCAAAGAACTCGCGACACGCCTGCGGGCAAAAGCCGGGAACTATAGGTAAAGGTAGGTAAAGGGAGGAGAAAAGGCCGCCGCTTTCGCTCCAACCGATTGTGCGCCGAGCGTCCCAGTCGCTACCTTTGTTCTTGAACATGACGGACACGCTTATCAGATAGGGACAAGCACATGACTACCATCGCCAAGAAGGGACGTCGCCGGCCCCTTCTTCTCTTTCTGCCATTCCTGCTGATCCTTTCGGCGTGTCGAGTCGATACAAACATCACAGTCGGCGAAGACGGAAGCACCGCCTTGAGCATAGCGTTCGACACCGAGGACCCCTCGACAAAGGTCGGAGACTGCCAGGCTCTGGCCTCGCAAATGGAGACCCTGAAATCGACCTATGGCACCCCTGTCATCGAATCGGTTCCCGGTGCGAAGGGCATGGGCTGCAAGCTCACGTTCAAAGACGGCCCCTTCCTGAAGACCCTGGCCGATAAGGACGACGAAGGGCACGTAACCGTCACCGTTCCCCGAGCATTCTGGGAGGCAATGGACGGTCAGCTCAAGAGCCCGGTGCGTTCGAGAATGAGCGACCTCAAATTCAAGATCGGCATCACCCTCCCCTCCGAGATCACGGATGTGAGCAAAGAAGGAAAAGTCAATGGAAACACGGCGGAGTGGGAAAGCTACGACACCGTGAAGAAAGGCATAAGCGCCACTGCCGGAGGCAAGTTGGGAGACATAGGCGCCACGGACGACGAGTCGGAAAGCCCCTCCGAATCGCCGACAACCGCCAAGTCAACCTCGCCTGAAACAACCCCGGACGATACGCCGACGCCATGGGCGTCGCCCAAGAAAGACGAAGGCATGCCGATGTGGGCGTGGTTCGCCATTGGGGGCGGCGCTCTTGTGGCCGTCGTCGCAATCGTCCTCCTCGCCACCCGCAGGAAGTCCGACGGCGGCTTCCCCGGTCCAGAC
>CAJPTB010000148.1 GCA_905373325.1 uncultured Ancrocorticia sp. | reverse complement strand
GTTTGGGCGGTGTCTTGGGGCCGGCTGGTTTGGGCGGTGTCTTGGGGCCGGCTGGTTTGGGCGGTGCTTTTGCCGACGGCGTCTTGGGTCTGGCTGGTTTGGGTAGTGCTTTGCCGACGGCGTCTTGGGTCTGGCTGGTTTGGGCAGTGCTCCGGCGCTTCGGGCGCGGGCTCGTTTGCTTATGAATCGGTTTGCCGACGGGCCGGAGCCGTTGGGGCCGGTTGTGCCGGAGAGTCGAATGTGCTTTGACGCAGGCTTGCGCCACGCGTACCGCGGTGGGTTGTGCTGGCGATTTGGTTTGTAGACGGTCGCCGATAAATTCATTCTTATAATTTAATTTTTACCTTATATTTAGCGGAAAAATATTCGAACAAAAACTTGACATAACACTTCTTAAGTTCTATAATGGAAGTGAAAGATGAGAGCCTGGGGTTGAAGGAGGCCGTTGACATGAGCGCCGACGTCGGCATTCTTGACGTTGCGTCCGCTCGGAGCGGAGCGCATGCGTCGACCTTCAGCTTGCTCAACGGGAGGGAAGGGCGAATTCCGGTTGCCGGAGAGGGGCGCGGATTTGGCGAGTGCCTTGCGGAGTTGGAAGCGCTTGTCTCCGAGTTGGGAGAGGAGGACGTCTTCGGATTGTCCGACGAGCAGCTTCTGTCAGGTGCGCAGGCTCTGGCCAAACTCGCCTCTCGTTTAGGCGCTGTGCGCGGGCGGATGCTCGTAGCCATCGACGAGAGGCGCAGCTGGCGGTCTTCGGGGGTGCGTACGCTCATTCAATGGAACGAGAGGTCCTCTGGTCAGTCGCCGAAGGCCGCCACAAGGGAAATCAAACGGGCCCGCGCCTTGGAAGAAGATTTGCCTGTCCTGTTGAGAGCGCTTAAAACCGGTGAGATTTTTGCCGAGCACGTCGACGTCGTCCGCAAGGTTTTTTCCACCCCGATCTTGAAAAAGGCCGTGAACGGCGAAGGAGTTCAAGAAGAGTTCGTTTCCTGGGCGAAACGTTGCGGGGCACGGGAATTCGAGCGGCGGGTCGGAGCCCGCGCTTTGAGAGACGATCCCGCTTTGGGCGTTGAGCTTGAAAAGTCGGAGGCGAAAGACGAGCGGGTCGCTTTCGCGCCCGAGGGACTCGGCATGCGCGTCACCGGGTGGCTTTCAAGCGAGACGTCTGCAATCCTGGACACCGCGTTGAGTGCTCTAATGGGGCGCAAAAGCGTGGACGATGCGAGAACCCTGCCTCAGCGTCGTGCGAGCGCCTTGATTGAGCTGGCGAGCCTCAAACTGGACGAGGGCAGCCTGGGCAGAGGCGCAAGAATTCGCCCGCACCTGTCCGTTCACGTGCCTTTGGCGACGCTTGTGGGGGCGGAAAGGGCCGCTCGACCGTGCGCGTCGTTGGATGTCGGCCTTTCCTCAGGCGAGCGTGGCGACCAGAACTGGGACGCCGCCGAGAAGAGGCCCGTCGGCGAAATCGGAGAGCGGCCTGATTCTTCGCGCTCCGAGCTTGAAACCGGATCGTTCAAAGAAGAAGTCGAGTTGCTCGAAGGGCGAATCCGATCGTTCGAAGAAAAGCGGCAAACGGCAGGGCGAAAACTCGATGGACATTGCGAGGACGGCGGCGGGCAGGGGCGCATCGGCCGCTGCCTCGATCAGGTTCGCGAAGAAAGCCGGGAGCTTGGAAAGCTTCTGGCGGTGATGCCCGCCGCCGTGGACCTAACCGCTTTGAAGGGGCTTGAACCGGCGACGCTAGACGATGGTTCGGCTTTGTCGATGACCCAGTTGGCGCGATTGATGTGTGACTCGTCGGTCTCCCGCGTCGTGTTTTCGTCAAGCGGCGAAGTGATGGACGTCGGACGCGAAAAACGTCTGTTCACACCTGCGCAGGCCAGAGCCGTCGTCGCCAGGGATCGGACATGCCGTTATCCGGGGTGTTTGGATACGATTGCCCACGGGCAGATTCATCACGCTTTGCCTTGGCAAGCGGGAGGCCGCACAGATCTCGCCAACGCCGTTCTGCTGTGCTGGCATCACCACAGCCTCGTTCATCGTGAGATGGTCACGATCTTTCACCACGACGGAGGGTTTCTGTTCAGCGGAAAAGACGGGACGGTGATAGGCGTGCGTCGCAACGGAACATGAACGGAAAACGTGAACGGAATATGTCGGCGGCAATTTTGATGGGCAGGCTTGGCGTGTGGGATACGTCCCGGCGGAGGGGCTGAGCGTGCCGTGGCGGGCGGGGTTAAGATCGTCCCTATGAGTACACTGCCTCCCGAACCGCCGCGCGGTCCAGAAAGCCCGGAGACCGCGGGTTCCCCAAGCGTCGACGTCCTCGAACGCGAACAGGAGCAGCACAGCCCCGGCGACGACGAGCGCTATGCGCACTACGTCCGCAAAGAAAAGATCACCGAATCGGCCCTGTCCGGCCATCCGGTGGTGGCGCTGTGCGGGAAAGTGTGGACACCCTCCCGCGATCCCGAGAGGTACCCCGTGTGCCCGACATGCAAGGCCATTCGCGACGAGCTCGGCAAGCAGGGCTCCTCGTGGCCCTTCGGCCCCGACGTCCCCGGGAACGGGAAGTGAGCAGCCACCCCCTCCCGAAAACCGCTTCCGTCCACGCCGCAGAGACCCTCTCGCCCGCCTTCCCGCAACGCGCGGCTTGGGGCACGGCGTCGTCCCTGCGGGCATGGCAGGCCGAGGCGCTCCAGGCGTACATGGCAAGCCAGCCGCAGGACTTCCTCGCAGTGGCGACGCCCGGAGCGGGGAAGACGACCTTCGCCCTGCGCATCGCGACAGAGCTCATGGCAAAGGGCGCTGTCCGACGGGTCACCGTCGTGTGCCCCACCGAGCATCTGAAAACGCAGTGGTCGGAGTCGGCCGCGCGCGTGGGGCTCACTCTCGACCCCGACTTCACGAACGCGCAAGGCGAAGAAGGCAGCTTCTTCGACGGAGTGTGCGTCACATACGCGCAAGTCGCGGCGAATCCAGGGCTTCACAAGCGCCGCACCGCCGCTCGGCCGACCCTCGTCATCCTCGACGAGATCCACCACGGCGGCGACGCCCTCTCCTGGGGCGACGGCATACGCGAGGCCTTCCAAGGTGCTGCCCGGCGGCTCTCGCTCACAGGCACGCCTTTCAGGTCCGACGATTCGCCGATCCCGTTCGTCGAGTACGCTGACGACGGCGACGGCGTGTTCCGCTCGCGCGCCGATTACACGTACGGGTACGCCGAGGCGCTGCGCGACGGCGTCGTGCGGCCCGTCATGTTCCTCAGCTACTCGGGGCAGATGCGGTGGCAGACAAAGCAGGGCGACGTCGTCGAAGCGACCCTCGGCGAGCCTCTGACCAAAGACATGACCGGGCAGGCCTGGCGGACCGCCCTCAACCCCGCGGGCGACTGGATCCAGGCGGTCCTCGCCGCGGCAGACGAACGCCTGACCGCCGTACGCAAATCGATTCCCGACGCCGGGGGCCTCGTCATCGCCACCGACCAGAAGGCCGCCCGCGCATACGCGGAAAGGCTGGCGGCCATCAGCGGGCAGCGGCCAACTGTGGTGCTTTCCGACGACGCCGGCGCCTCCGACCGGATCGCCGAGTTCTCCGCTGGAGACGAGCGATGGATGATCGCCGTGCGCATGGTTTCCGAGGGCGTGGACGTGCCCAGGCTCGCCGTCGGAGTGTATGCGACGTCGGCCTCGACCCCGCTGTTCTTCGCCCAGGCGATCGGGCGCTTTGTGCGCGCGCGCAAGCGGGGGGAGACGGCGACGGTGTTCCTCCCCTCCGTCCCGCAGCTTCTCGGCCTAGCGGCCGAGATGGAGGTCGAACGCGACCACGCCCTGGGGGAGAAGAAGCGAGAAGACGGCTGGGACGACGAGCTTCTCGAGCGCGCCAATTCAGAAGAGCAGGCCAGCGACCAGCTTGCGTTCCCCGGCTTCGAGGCGCTGGAATCGGATGCGTCGTTCGACAGGGCGCTTTTTGACGGCGGCGAATTCGGGCTGGGCGCCGAGGCCGGATCCGACGAGGAAGCCGATTTCCTCGGGATTCCCGGGCTTTTGGAGCCCGAGCAGGTCACCACTCTTCTGCGCAAGCGCCAGGCGGCGCAATCAGCCCAGCCGAAGAAAGCGGCACCCGTCAGCGATCCGCGGCGGCGGCGCGAGGTGCGCAAGGAGCTGACCTCGCTCGTCTCGGCCTGGGCGCAGAAATCGGGCCAGCCGCACGCCTTCGTCCACGCCGAGCTCCGCCGAATCTGCGGCGGGCCGGAGGTGGCGCGGGCCTCCGTCGAACAGATCGAATCCCGAATCGGGCAGGTGCGCCGATGGTTCGTGGGGCGGACGTAGCGCCATCTCGCGACCTAGCCCCATCGCGCATCGGCGGCCGAAGCCCGTGATGCGTGAGACGAGCCGTCAGTCGTCGCCCTCGAAGATGTCGAGCATTTTGGTGGGAACGGCGGGCTCGCCGCTGGAGAGGCGCCATCCGTCGTAGGGCAGCTCGGCGCGGGATTCCTCGTGGCGGGCGGCGGCCGCTGCGATGGCTGCCTTCCCGATCCGGGATTCGTCGATCGCGCCGGCGTCGACGAGCTTTACCTGAAGGGGGCGGGCGCCCGCCCGCTCGAGGTAGTCAAGGCCCTCCTGCCAGCTTCCGGCCGAGACGACGAGCTCCTGGGCGGCGCTGCCACGCTGGTCGCAGACGCGGCCCGCGACCTTGAGCCCTCCCACGCTCGCCTTGTTCTTCGAGCTTTTGGCCACCTCGTGCATTTTTCCGTCGGCGCCCTCGCGTTGGACGAGCTTGTAGACCATCTCCGCCGTCGGATGCCCCGAGCCGGTCACGACCCTCGTTCCGACGCCGTAAGAATCTACCGGCGCGGCGCCGAGGGCGGCGATGGAGTATTCATCGAGGTCGCTCGTGACGGTGATCTTCGTCGATGTCGCGCCGAGGTCGTCGAGCTGCTTGCGCACGGTGAACGCCTGGGCGACGAGGTCGCCCGAATCGAGCCGGACCGCGCCCAGCTCGCCGCCGGCCTCGCGTGCGGCGGCGACAGCGTTGTTCACGCCCTCGGTGATGTCGTAGGTGTCCACCAGCAAAGTGGTTCCCGTTCCCATCGTCGCGATCTGGGCGGCGAACGCCTCCTTCTCCGAATCGTGGACGAGGGTGAAGGAATGCGCGGACGTCCCGGCGACGCCGAGGTCATAGGTGCGCCCGCCTTCCAGGTCCGACGTCGCCGTGAAACCCGCGATGACGGCGGCGCGCGCGGCGTGGACGGCGGCCGTCATGCGGGAGGCGGCCGTGGCCACCGCCGAATCGTGGTTGAGGATCGAAAGGATGACCGTCTCCAACACGACGCATTCGGCGAATGAGCCGGTGACCGTGAGTACGGGGGAGTGCGGGAAATAGCATTCGCCCTCGGCATACCCGTAAACGTCGCCCGTGAAGCGGTAGTCGGCGAGGTACTCGGCG
>CAJPTB010000147.1 GCA_905373325.1 uncultured Ancrocorticia sp. | reverse complement strand
GGGCGAGCAGCTTGGTCACGATCGAGCCCAAACCGCCTCCGGACGCGCCGCCGACGTCGAGGACGAGGAGGACGAGAAAGGGCGTGACGAACATGCCGAGAATGTTGGAAATAGTCGCCGAACATACGGCTGCCGCAACGTTTCCCTTCGCGATGGAGACGAAGGTGACCGAGGATTGAATCGTCGACGGAAGGATCGCCAAGTATAGGAAACCGGTGGCGAACCCGTGCCCCCACACGGGCTCGGCGGCCTTGTACATGAGGAATCCAAAAGCCTGAAAAGCCACGTACGTCGCCAAAAGAACCGAAAGTTGCAGCTTGACATTCGCCAGGCCCGCGAGCACCTCGCCTGTGCGCAGGCGCATTCCATAGACAAGGAAGACGAGGCATACCGACAGATCCGCGACCGTCGAAAGAATCTCGCGCCCCGTGGCGGGAACGGGCAGCGCGAGCCCGAGGGCCATCGCCAAGACGATCCCGGCGACGAAAGGGTCGATCTTCAACTTCGAGGGGCGCCGGCTCATGCCCTCAGTCTCCTGACCATGCCTTCAGTCTCCTGACTATGCCCGCGTTCTCCAAATCATGCCCCCGGTCTCCGCTCCGGCTCATGTCCGGGCTTTTCAGGCTCAAGCCCAGGGGTTGACCGCGGGATTCCAGACTCGCGCGTTCGCGTTCTTGATGACGCCGAGCTCGCGGAAGGGGTCGCCCGCCAGCACGTTCAGGCCCGCCTCGGGGGAGTCGGCTTCGACGAGGATGAGGGCGCTGTCGTCCCCCAGCGGCCCGAACGTCAGGACGGAGCCGGCCTCGTGAAGGTCGCGAAGGTGGGCGCGATGGGTCGGGCGATGCTCGGCGATGAGCTCGCTTTGGGCGACGTCGTACGTGTACTCGATTGCAATGATAGCCATGAGGCCAATTCTAGCGATTCTCCGGGAGCGAAGGCTCTTCCGGACGCCAAAAAGCCTCTTGGCCGCCAAAGAGCCTCAGGGCCGCCGTCGGCCTGCCGTCGGTGGTAGGCAATCTCACGATTGCGATGCTTCGAACAGATGTTTTAAGACGATACAATTGCCGGGTGATTGACGAGATCCGCATCCAAGGCGCACGTGAACACAACCTCAAAAACGTCGACCTCAGCATTCCCCGCGACAAAATGGTCGTATTCACGGGGCTTTCCGGGTCTGGCAAGTCGTCCCTGGCGTTCGACACGATTTTCGCCGAGGGGCAGCGCAGGTACATTGAGTCCCTCAGCTCCTACGCCAGAATGTTCCTCGGGAGGATGGACAAGCCCGACGTCGATTTCATAGAGGGGCTTTCCCCGGCTGTTTCGATCGATCAAAAGTCCACGAACCACAACCCTCGCTCGACAGTCGGCACGGTGACCGAAATATACGACTACCTGCGCCTGCTTTTCGCGCGCGCCGGCGTCCAGTTCTGCCCGGAATGCGGGGAGCAGATCCGCGCCCAGAGCGCCGAGCAGATCACCGACAGCGTGTCGGCCTTGCCCGAAGGCACGCGCTTCCAGGTTCTCGCGCCGGTAGCCCGCGGCCGCAAGGGCGAGTACGCGGAGCTGTTCTCCCAGCTCGCCTCCGACGGTTTCTCCCGGGCGCGGGTCGACGGCGAGGTCGTCCGCCTCGACAGCCCGCCGAAGCTGGAAAAGAACGTCAAGCACGACATCGACGTCGTCGTCGACCGGCTCGTCATCCGAGACGGCATATCCTCGCGCCTGAACGACTCGATCGAGACGGCGCTGAGGCTCGCCGGCGGCTTTGTCACCGTCGAGAAGGTCGACGCCCCCGCCGACGACCCGACGCGCGAGCGCAGATACTCGGAAAAGCGTTCGTGCCCGAACGAGCACGAGCTGGGAATCGAGGAAATCGAGCCGCGCACCTTTTCCTTCAACGCGCCCTACGGCGCCTGCCCGGCCTGCGACGGAATCGGTTCGCATCTGCAGGTGGACCCCGAGCTGGTTGTCCCCGACGATTCGCTCACCCTGCGCGAGGGCGCCGTGGCCCCGTGGACCATCCATCAGGATTTTTTCACCCGGCAGCTTGAAGCCCTCGGCAAGGACCTCGGCTTCGACGTCGACACGCCATGGCGGGACCTCCCGACGAAGGCGAAGAACGCGATTTTGCGGGGCAAGGACTACAAGGTGCGCGTGACCTATCGCAACCGATGGGGCAAGGAGCGCACATACGGCACGGGATTCGAGGGCGTCGTCGCCTACGTCAAGCGCAAGCACAGCGAGACCGAGTCAGACTGGTCGCGCAACCGATACGAAGGCTACATGCGTGAGGTGGACTGCGAGGCGTGCGGGGGCGCCCGGCTGCGGCCGGAGGTCCTTGCGGTGCGCATCGACGGAAAGAACATCGACGACGTCTGCCGGCTCTCCATCGACGAGGCGAAAAAGTTCGCCGACACCGTCGAACTCGACTCGCGCCAGGCCAAGATCGCCGAGCAGGTTCTCAAGGAGATCAAGGCGCGTCTGGGATTCCTCGTCGACGTCGGCCTGACGTACCTGAGCCTGTCGCGCGGCGCCTCCACGCTTTCAGGAGGCGAGGCCCAGCGCATTCGGCTCGCCACCCAGATCGGCGCGGGGCTCGCGGGCGTCCTCTACGTCCTCGACGAACCGTCGATCGGCCTTCACCAAAGGGACAACGAGAGGCTCATCGCCACGCTCACCCGGCTGCGCGACATCGGCAACACGCTCATCGTCGTCGAACACGACGAGGACACAATACGAACCGCCGACTGGGTCGTCGACATCGGCCCCGGCGCCGGGGCGCTCGGCGGCGAGGTCGTCTATTCGGGGCCCGGCGCAGGGCTGAGCGCCTGCGAAGATTCGATGACCGGCCAGTATCTGGCGGGAAAACGGAAAATCGAGGTTCCCAGCGAGCGTCGCCGCGTCGACCCGAAGCGTGCGATCAAGGTCAAGGGGGCGAGGGAAAACAACCTCAAGGGGATCGACGTCTCCTTCCCCCTTTCCGTGGTGACGGCCGTGACGGGCGTGTCGGGCTCCGGCAAGTCCACTCTGGTCAACCAGATCCTCCACGAGTCTTTGGCGCACTTGCTCAACGGGGCGCAGACGATCCCCGGGCGGCACAAGTCGGTCACGGGAGTGGGAGGCCTCGACAAGGTTGTCCACGTCGACCAGTCGCCCATCGGGCGCACGCCTCGCTCCAATCCGGCCACGTACACGGGCGTGTGGGACAAGATTCGCACCCTGTTCGCGCAGACCGCCGAGGCGAAGGTCCGCGGATACGGGCCCGGGCGGTTCTCCTTCAACGTCAAAGGCGGGCGTTGCGAGGCGTGCAGGGGAGACGGCACGATCAAGATCGAAATGAACTTCCTTCCGGACGTCTACGTTCCGTGCGAGGTGTGCAACGGGGCCCGGTACAACCGCGAGACCTTGGAAGTGGCCTACAACGGCAAGAACGTCAGCGACGTCCTCGCCATGACGATTGCGGAGGCCGCCGTCTTCTTCGAGCCGATCAGCGCGATCCGGCGCTACCTGCAAACCCTCGAAAGGGTGGGCCTCGGCTACGTCAAACTCGGCCAGTCGGCAACCACGCTCTCCGGCGGAGAAGCCCAGCGCGTCAAGCTGGCCTCCGAGCTGCACCGGCGCTCGAGCGGCAAAACCGTCTACATCCTTGACGAGCCGACCACGGGCCTTCACTTCGAGGACGTCCGCAAACTTCTCCAAGTCCTCCAGTCGTTGGCGGACAAAGGCAACACCGTGATCGTCATTGAGCACAACCTCGACGTCGTCAAAAGCGCGGACTGGGTGATCGACATGGGCCCCGAAGGCGGCGACGGCGGCGGGCGCGTCATCGCCGAGGGCACGCCCGAGGACGTCGCCAAAGTCGAAGGCTCGCACACCGGCCGATTCCTGGCGCCCATGCTGGAGCGTTAGATGGCCGATCCGCGTCAGTACAGGCCTGAACAGGGCGCCATACCCACGCAGCCAGGGGTCTATCGGTTCCTCGACGGCGAAGGGCGGGTCCTCTACGTCGGCAAGGCCAAGAATCTGCGCGCCCGGCTTTCGAGCTACTTCCAGGACCCGGCCGGCCTGTCAGACCGCATTCGCACCATGGTCTACACGGCCGAGGACGTGAAATGGGTGGTCGTCGGGTCCGAGGTTGAGGCGCTCACGCTCGAATACCTGTGGATCAAAGAGTTCACGCCGCCCTTCAACGTCGTTTTCCGCGACAACAAGTCCTACCCCTACCTGGCGGTCTCGTTGGGCGAGGAATATCCCCGGGTGTGGGTGACCCGCCAAGAGCACAGGAAGGGCACGCGCTACCTCGGCCCGTACACGAAAGTGTGGGCGATACGCGAAACGCTCGACCAGCTGCTGAGCGTGTTCCCCATGCGTTCGTGCACGAAAGGCCAGTTCAACCAGGCTCGTCGCCTGGGCCGCCCCTGCCTGTTCGGACACATCGGAAAATGCAGCGCGCCGTGCATCGAAAAGGTCACGCCCGAAGAGCATCGCGAAACGGCCATGAGCCTCATCAGATTCATGGAAGGCGGCGGCTCGAAGGCGATAACGACGCGGCGCAAACGGATGCTCCAGGCGGCCAACGCCGAAGAATACGAGACGGCCGCCAGGCTGCGCGACGAAATATCGGCGCTCGAAGCGGTCAACGAGCGCAACGTCATCGTTTTGAACGAGAACCTCGACGTCGACATTTTCGGCATCGCCTTCGACGAGATCGAAGCGTCCGTGCAGGTCTTCTACGTCCGCGGCGGCAGGATCCGCGGCCAGCAGGCGTGGATAAGCGACGAGATCGGCGGCCTTGAGCTGTCCGAGATCGTTTCGAACCTCGTGCTGCAGGTTTACGGCGACGTGAAGTTCGACGACGTCGTCGCCGTGCCCGAGGCCTCGCGCAGCGTGGACGACCGCGCACACACCCCGCTCGGTGCCATCCCTTCGGAAATATGGGTTCCGGGGCTGCCCGAGGATGCGCTCGAGCTCCAAAAATGGCTCGCCGAGCGCAGGGGAGGGACGGTCCGCCTGAAGACGCCGCGCCGCGGTGACAAAGCCAAGCTCGCGCACACCGTGCGGCTCAACGCTGAGCAGGCGCTCGCCCGCCACAAGCTGGCGCGGGCAGGCGACATCACCGTCCGCTCCCAGGCGTTGGAGGAGCTGCGAGACGCGCTCGAACTCGAGCGCGCGCCACTGCGGATCGAGTGTTACGACGTCTCGCACACCCAGGGCACACACCAGGTGGCTTCAATGGTGGTCTTCGAGGACGGTTTGGCAAAGAAGGCCGACTACAGGCACTTCATCGTGCGCGGGCCCGACGGCGAGGGCGCCGCGGACGACACGGCCGCGATGGACGAGGTGCTGCGCCGCAGACTCGCCAGGCTTCTCGCCGGAGCGGCGGGCGACGACGTCGGCGCCGCCGAGGACGAAGTTCGAGGCGATCGCGCGAAAGCCGCCGGCGAAGCCGAAATGCCCAGCGAGACTGAGAATGCCCGCGGGTCCGAGCGAGTTCCCGAAGCCGAGAAAACCTTCGAACGCGAGCAGATTTCCAAAGCC
>CAJPTB010000146.1 GCA_905373325.1 uncultured Ancrocorticia sp. | reverse complement strand
CGCGGTGTAGCTTTCGTTAGACGTCACTCGCACCCCGGGAGGGGGGACGCATCAGAGCGGATTCGAGCAGGGGCTCATGAAAGTCCTGCGTTCGCTCGTCGAATCGAATTCTCGACGCCTGAAGATGAGCGCGAAGGACCCGAGGATCGAGAAGGACGACGTGCTGGCCGGCCTGACGGCCGTGGTGACCGTGCGCCTGCCCGAGCCGCAGTTCGAGGGGCAGACCAAAGAGATCCTCGGGACGTCCGCCGTTCGGGGGATCGTCTCCGGCGTGGTTGAGAGGGAGTTGGGCGCGATCCTCGGATCGTCCAAGCGCGACCAGAAGACGGAGACGTCCAGGCTGCTTGAAAAGGTCGTGGCGGAGATGCGCGCCCGCGTGACGGCGCGCATGCACAAGGAGATCTCTCGGCGCAAGAACGCCCTCGAAGCCTCGAGCCTTCCGGCGAAGCTGGCCGACTGCCGGAGCGAGGACGTGGCCGAGACCGAGCTTTTCATCGTCGAAGGGGATTCAGCCTTGGGAACCGCCAAGCTTGCGCGGTCAAGCGAGTTTCAGGCCCTCCTTCCCATCCGCGGCAAGATCCTCAACGTCCAAAAGGCCTCGACGGCGGACATTCTCAAGAACAAAGAGGTCTCCGAGATCATCCAGGTGGTCGGGGCCGGAAGCGGGCGGACCTTCGACCTTCCCGCGGCGCGCTACGGCAAAGTCATTATGATGACAGACGCCGACGTCGACGGCGCACATATTCGCACCCTCTTGCTCACCCTCTTCTTCCGCTACATGCGCCCGCTCGTTCAGGAGGGGCGAGTGTACGCCGCGGTTCCCCCTCTTCACAGAATCGAGGTTTCGGGCGGCAAAGGCGGCAAGAAGCGCTACATATACACATACTCGGAGGACCAGCTCCACGCCGAGCTTCGCAAGCTCGAACGCGCGGGCAAGAGCTACCGCGAGCCCATTCAGCGGTACAAGGGCCTCGGCGAGATGGACGCCCACCAGCTCGCGGAGACGACGATGGACCCGTCGCGCCGAACCTTGCGGCGGATCCGCATGGAGGACGAACAGGCGCTTATGGAAGCGGAGGCCGTCTTCGAACTGCTCATGGGCAACGACGTCGCTCCGCGCAGGGAGTTCATCGTCGAAGGGGCCGCGGCTGTGGACCGCGATCGGATCGACGCCTAAAATTGCCAAAGATGGGGTGGGTTGAGCTAGGGCCCGCAGACGCGGGCGAAATCTATGATGTCGTCAGCGCCATTGAGGCCGCCGACGACAGTCCTTTGCGCACCAGCTTGGAAGAGATCGAGAGATTCTTCGATCCCGCTCTGACATGGCGCGCCATCGGCGTTCGCGCCTCCGATTCGAGCCTTCTGGCCGTCGGGATGGCCCGGATCGTGCGCAGCGGGGGCGAAGTGCGTCTTTTCGGCGGCGTCCACCCGGACGCCCGCGGCGAGGGGATCGGAAAGCTGCTCGCGGCCGAACAGGTCAAGTCGGCGCGCGCCATCGGCGGCAGCAGCGCTATCGTCCACGTCGACGGGGCCAACGCCGGGCTTGCCGAGCTTTTGGCGCGTGAGGGCTTCGAGCTTTCGCACGAGTACGTGCAATTGCGCAAGAGCGTGGCGAGCTTTCCGCGTTTCGACGTTCCCACGCACATGAAGATCGTCCCCCTGACGGAGGATCTCGACGAGGACGTCCTGCGCTTCTACAATGCCGTGCAGACGAAGTCCGGCGGAGAGCCCTCGGCGCGCGGGGATTGGCAGGCCGAGCACGCCGCCATCGACCGAACGTGGAGCTTCGTCGCGCTCGACGTTCGCGGAGACCGCCCGAGGGTCGCCGCCTATGTGGTGTGTGAACGCTACGACGAGGAATGGGAGGCCCTCGGATGGTCCGAGGGCTATCTCGCCGAGGTGGTCCTCGGCGAGGAGCACCGGGGGATAAACCTGGTTTCCGTGCTGCTCCGCCAAACGATCGACGCGGTCAAGGAGGCCGGCGTCTCTTACGTGGGCGTAGACGTTCCCGAGGGGGACTACCTGCTGAGCACCTTCCTCGACCGGGGCTTCGAACGCATGGGCGTCACCCGCGTGTACGTCAACCGTTTCTGACCGTCCTTGTCGGCCGCTTCGATTCCGCGCGTGCGCGCCGCCGCTGCCTGTGAGCGGCGACCGCCGGAGGGGCCGCGGCGCTTTCCGCGCCCGCGCACGCAGGCTTAGACCCGACCGGCGGCGAGGCCCTTCCGGGTCGCGCTGTCCGTGCGCGCAGGCTGCGCGGTTTGAACGGCGACCGGGCGCACTCAGCCGATGGCCGTGACGGGGGCGGCCAAGGGCTGGCCGGAGCCGTCCCGCCTCTCGTCCGTCTCGGGCAGGCCGATCGGCTGGCCGCCCGCGCCGACGGCGTGAAGCGGCGCCTGGCCCACGGCCGCGAGCTGCAGGCAGTCCTCGCCGCGCAGGAACCGTTGGGCCCTGACTCCGCCGGTTCCGCGGCCCTTTGCCGGGAACCGGTCGAGCGGCGTGACTTTCGCCGTTCCCGCCACGGTTCCCTCGAGCGCGTCGCGGCTTCCCGAGACGGTTGCGACGAGGGTTCCGCCGACGTCGTCGCCCGGAACGACGCCCAGGGCGATGACTTTCGCCTCTGCTCCCAGGCGGATTCCCGCGACGCCGCGCCCGGTCCGGCCCTGAGGGCGCACGGACGAGCCGTCGAAGCGCAGCAGATGGGCGTCGGAAGAGACGAGGACGATCTGGTCCGCGTCCGCGCAATGTCCGCACCCGACCACCGAATCGCCCTCCTCGAGCCCGATGAGCTCCCACGAATCCTTGCCGGGGTGGCTCGCGCCGACCCTCTTGATCCTGCCGCGCTCGGTGGCCAGCACAGGCGGAGCGGCCGCTTCGGAAAGGTCGATGAGGCCGACGGCGCGCTCGCCCTCGGCAAGGGAGACAAGTTCGTGCAGCTGCGCTCCGGCGGCGAGGGAGGGGGCGTCGGGCGCGACGGGGACGTCGAGGACGTCGAGCCGAACTGCCCGGCCCGCCGATGTCACGACGCCGATCTGCCCGCGCGCGGTGGCCGGGACGCACGCGAGGATCGCGTCGTGAGGCCCGCGCTCGCCCTCCCTGGCCGGCGGCGAAGAATCCGCGGTCCGCGCCGCCAGGCCGGTTCCCGACAGCAGGACGAAGCAGGGGTCGTCGGCCACCTCGAGCGGGAGCGCGGCCGAACTTCCGGCCTCCGTGGCGCCGTCGGATTCGAGGAGGACCGTCCTGCGGGGCGTGCCGTGGGCCCGGGCGACCTCGTCCAGTTCGGCCGAGACAAGGTCTCGCAGGCGCTCGGGCGAATTGAGGATGCCCTCAAGGTCGGCGATGGCCTCCAGGAGCTCGCTTCGGCGCTGTTCGAGCTCGATCACCGAATACTTGGTCAGGCGGCGCAGCCGAAGCTCCAGAATGTACTCGGCCTGGGTCTCGGTCAGGTCGAAGACCTGCATGAGGCGCGTGCGCGCCGTCGCGGCGTCGTCGGAGGAGCGGATAAGCGCGATGACCTCGTCGATGTTGACGACCGCCACAAGCAGGCCGTCCACGAGGTGAAGCTCGCGGGAGGCTTTGTCGAGTCTGAAGCGCGAGCGGCGCCTGGTCACGTCGAGGCGGTGGTCGAGGAAGACGCGCAGCAGCCCGATCAGCCCGAGGGTCTGCGGCTGGCCGCCGACGAGCGCCACGTTGTTGATGCCGAAGGAATCCTCCAGCGGCGTGTGCCGGTAAAGCTGAAGCAGGACGGCCTCGGGGTTGAAGCCGTTCTTCACCTCGACCACCAGACGCATCCCGTGATGGCGGTCGGTCAGATTCTGGATGCCCGTCACGCCCTGGACCTTCTTGGCGTTGATCGCGTCCTTGAGCTTCTCAATGACCTTCTCCGGCCCCACGAGGTAGGGGAGCTCGGTGAAGACGATTCCCTTCTTCCTCGCCGTGACGTTCTCGATGTGGGCCGTGGCGCGGGTTTTGAAGATTCCCCGGCCGGAGGCATAGGCCTCCCGAATGCCTTCCAGACCCACGATCTTCCCGCCCTCGGGAAGGTCGGGGCCGGGCACGAACCGCATGATCTCCTCCAGGTCCGCCTCGGGATTGGCGAGGAGGCAGCGGGCCGCGGCGATCACCTCCACGAGGTTGTGGGGCGGCATGTTCGTCGCCATTCCGACGGCGATTCCCGAGGACCCGTTGACCAGGAGGTTTGGAATGGCGGCGGGAAGCACCTCGGGCTGCTCAAGGGTGTTGTCGTAATTGGGCGCCATGTCGACGGTGTCCTCGTCGAGCGAGGAAATCATCGCCATGGCCGGGGGCGCCATGCGCACCTCCGTGTATCGGGGCGCCGCCGGCCCGTCGTCGAGCGAACCGAAATTGCCGTGCCCGTCGATCATGGGCAGCCTGAGCGTGAACGGCTGGGCCAGCCTGACCATCGCGTCGTAGATGGCGACGTCGCCGTGCGGATGGAGCCTGCCCATGACGTCCCCCACGACCCTGGAGGATTTGACGTGGCCGCGGTCGGGGCGAAGCCCCATCTGCCCCATTTGGAAGAGTATGCGCCGTTGAACGGGTTTGAGCCCGTCTCTGGCGTCGGGGAGGGCCCGCGCGTAAATCACGGAGTACGAATACTCGAGGAAGGACGTGCGCATCTCCTGCGTGACGTCGATGTCTACGACCTTCTCCGCAGACGGCTCGCTAATCTTTGGCATGCGAACAAGTATTCCCCTTGTTCCCGGTTTCCCGCCCGTCATTCGAGGTGATATTGGCGACGCCCGGCCGCCTTGCGAGGGCCCGCCGGGCAGGCCGTGCGTGCGTGGGATCGATCAAAATGAGACAATCGCGGGGTGAACGCTAATCGTTACGAGGATTTCATATCGGAGCTCAACGAACTGGACGACGGCGACGCACCTGTGGCTCGAGACGTCGCGGCGGCGTTGAAATCCGATCCCGAAATCTTGGCGTATTTCGTGCGTCCCCAAACTCTTTTCGACAGCGACTCCGTCTACGAGTCCGTCACGTGCTACGCCGTGACGGACTCCTCGCTGCACGTGATTTCCTCCGACGTCTCCTATGAGTTCGCGCCGGAAGGAGAGCTGTTGACGAGCGTGCGCACCCTGCCCTTGTCGATGCTCCGCGACGTCCAGCTTCTGCGGCGGCGCAGCCTTCAAGGGCCGCGCGCCGGCGAGCTTTCGGCCATCGGCATCCACGCCGTCTGGGGAGGCTCCTGGCTGATCGACAGCTTTCCGGCGGGATGCGAGGACCCGTCCTGCACCCTCGACCACGGATCGATGGCCCACGCGGTGGCCGAGGACCTCGACGTGTTCGTCGATACGTCGCTCGACGCCGCGGTCTTCTCCAAGGGCGCCGAATTCATCCTTCGCCTCCATGAGATCCTCGCCGGGGCGGGCCGGTGAGCCAAACCGCCCGGCCCTTGGCCGATGACTTTCCAGTCCTCGGGGAACGGCGCGTTCGAGCGGCGCTTTCGGCGGCCATGGACGCCGCAGGCTTGGCGACGTCGACGTCGGCCTCGGACTCCGAACGCGACAGAGCGGC
>CAJPTB010000145.1 GCA_905373325.1 uncultured Ancrocorticia sp. | reverse complement strand
GTCCCCGCCTCCGAAGACGTCATACGCCTCGCCTTCGTCTACCAGAAAGGCAAAGTCGAGCCGGTGGGCGAGTCCCGCATTCTGACGGGAAACAAGGAATTCGCCGGATATGCCCGCGAACCGCTGGGCCAAGAGTGGCGCGCGCTCGACGCCGCCGGCGCGCCCCGCGGCGAGGCCTTCGCAGTCGTGGCGAACCACTTCAAGTCGAAAGGGTCCCTCGCGAGCGCCTACCCGAATGACAGCGATCCCTATCAGGGCAACAACAACCGCCTGCGCACGGCCCAGGCGAAGGCGCTGGCGCAGTGGGCGAAGGAGCAGTACGGAAACCGCCCGACGTTCCTGGTGGGCGATTTCAACTCGTATTCCGCGGAGGACCCGATTCTTGCGCTGCGCGACGCGGGCTACTCCAAGGTCCGCGATTCGATTGGGCGCGCAGACCATTCGTATCAGTTCGGCGGCGCCGTCGGCTCTCTCGACCACGTTTTGGCGAACGACGCCGCCCGCCGCATGGTGGCCGGTGCTGACGTGTGGAGCGTCAACGCGATGGAATCGCCGGCCTTCGAGTATTCGCGGAACAACTACAACGTCAAGCAGTTGTGGGACGGCGGCCCCTTCCGCTCATCCGACCACGACCCGGTCAAGGTCGGAGTCAATGTGGGGAAGGCGCCTCAGCCCCCTGGTCCGCGCCCCTCCGATCCGGACGCCGCCAAGCCGATCGCCGACCCCTGCATCGAGTCGGGGACGTGCACGGCCTACTTCGTCGACGATCTGGCCACGCACCGGGCCAAGCTGGGCATGGTCCTCGCCCAGCCCGGCGAGGCGATCGCCGGGGACTGGGACGGCGACGGAATCGCGACCCTCGGCGTGCGCAACGGCGCGGCCTTCACCCTCTACGGAGTCAATCGCAGCGGAGGCGCAACCTCCACGGTGGCCTTCGAGGGAGCGGACTCCGGCGAAATTCTCGTCGGCGACGTCGACGGCGACGGAAAAGACGACCTCGTTCTCCACAGGGGGCGTCTGTTCGCGGCCAAAACGGATCTGACCCGCTCGGGGCCGGCGAGCGTCTCCTTTTCCTACGGGAGAGAGGGCGACGCCGGGCTCGTGGGCGATTGGGACGGCGACGGCAAAGCCACTCCCGGCGTGCGGCGCGGCAACGGCGTCTACCTGAGGAATGCGCTCGGCGGAGGCGAGGCCGACGTCGCCTACCGCTACGGGCGCACGAGCGACGTTCCCCTTGTGGGCGATTGGGACGGCGACGGGCGCGACACGGTGTCGGTCAGGCGCGGGCACATTCTCTTCGCGACGAATGCGACGAAGGGAGGGCCCGCTGAGACGGCGTTCTCGTTCGGCCGAGCAAGCGATTCGATCGTCGCGGGCGATTGGAACGGGGATCGCCGCGACGCCGTCGCCGCCATCCGCAGATGACGCCTGCGGGAGGAAGATTGCTGAAGGCGAAGGGCGGGCTGTGCGGGGGCGCCCCGTATGGACGGCGCTGAGGCGGCCGCCTTACTCGGGTGCCTGCCGGGGCTTGGCCGTCTGCGATGGCTTGGCCGTTTGCGATGGCTTGCCGGTCTGCGCCGGTTCTGCGGCGGTGAGTTCCTTGAACGTCTCCGGCGTCGGGCCGCTCTCCAGGATCGCCGGATCGATGCGCCAGGCGGGGCGCCGAAGGTCTGGGACGCGCAAAAGGTCGGCGAATTCGGCCGCGGTGCGCGGATGCCCCATGCCGAGGCTCGCCCCCAGCAGTTCGACTACGTCGGCCGGCGTCCACCCGAACCCCTTCAACGCCTCCATTGTCACGGCGCCGTCGCGCTTGGCCAGCCTCGCCCCCTCGGCGTTCTCGACCAGCGGCACGTGGGCGTATTCGGGCAGGGTGAAGCCGAGCAGCTCGTGCAAATGCGCCTGGCGCGGAGTCGACGGCAGCAGGTCGTCGCCGCGGACAACCTGCGTCACGCCCGTTGCGGCGTCGTCGAGCACCGAGGCGAAGTTATAGCTGAAAACGCCGTCGCCGCGCAGAATGACCAGATCGTCCGCCGTTCCCGTGTACAGCCCGAACACCGCGTCGACGACGGCGACGCTGCCTGCCCGGGCGGCCAGCCGAAGGGCGGGGCCCCGATTCGTCAACGCCGCGCGCCGCGCGCTCCTCTCGCGCTCGCTCAGGCCGCGACACGTGCCCGGATATGCGCCTGGAGGGCTGTGCGGCGCCGACGGCGCCTCGGCCAAGTCGCGTCGGGTGCAGTAGCACTCGTACAGCATGCCCCGCGACGAGAGATCCTCGACGACGTCGCGACAGTGCTGCAATCTCGCGGATTGGAAGAGGACGGGACCGTCCCATTCCACGCCTACGGCCTCGAGGTCCGCCAGCTGGCGTGAAACGAACTCGGGCCGTGAGCGGGCGTCAAGATCCTCCATCCTCATGAGGAAGCCTCTCCCGCTTTGCCTGGCCAGGCTCCATGCGAGCAGCGCCGTGCGGAGGTTGCCGAGGTGGAGGTCCCCGGTGGGCGAGGGGGCGAAACGACCGCAGCCGGGCGATTCTGGCCGCGCCTCGACGCCCGTCATAGCTGCGGCGTCATTCGTCGCCGATGTGACGGTCGATGGCGTCGCGCACCTTTGAGACCTTTTCGGCCTTGTCCTCCCCAAGCTTCTTCGACGCGAAGTCCTCAACCTTGTCGAGGACGGCGTCGGACTTCTCTTCGATGCCCTCGCTGTGGAGAGCGTCCTTAGCCTTGTCGAAAATGCCCATTGTGTACTCCGTTCGTTTTACGCGGGTGTTTAGCCGTTTTATGCGGGCGTTTGACCCGATATGAGGCAGTCCAATCTTAACGTATCGACGCTCAGGCAAGGCTTAGCCGACGTCGAGACACTGTGCGACGGCCCTCGCGGAAAGACGCGGCGAACGCCCGCACATGCGGATCTCGCCGGGCAGCATTGGATTTCGGACTGTGGGGACGACTGTATCTTACGGTTGCATGAATGTCGACTTTTCCGCTTATACTCGCAGAAAAACCTTGATGCAAGCGCCTGGGGAGAGAATATGCGCATGACGTGCGGCACTTCTTTGCGGTAAACGGGGTTTCGCCAGTGTGGCGGGGGAGGAGAACGCCGAATTTGCAAGAGTTTTTCGTCCGTTGAGGGATGAAAGGCGGGTGGGGAGAAAATTGGGGAGAAGTGACCTCCGAAGTCTCTGGAAATACAGGTTTACCCAGAGTAGGCTGGTATGAGTCCCGTTCGGTTCTGTTGTCGTTCATGTCTCTGTTTGTGGTGTGGGAAGGAATGTGCGGTTGGCGCCCCGTATGCGCATGCGCGGGGAGTGCGCCCGATGCGTGTCGAACTGCAGCGATTTGTCGGTGCGGCGCCGTGCTGTCGGCGCTCGCCAAACCGCGGCGGGGAATGCGTGGCGATGCACGGCTTAGAAAGCGGACGTGACCGGGATGCCGATTGAAATGGAAATTGAAGAAGGGAGAAACAATGACCATGTTCAAACTCGACGAGAGCATCTTCTCGCAGAGGATCAACGATCTGAAAAGCACGTCCGACGATTTCGCGAAGGCCAAGGTCGCCTTCGGGAATCTGGACATTTCGGAGATGTGGACGGCTCTGAGCGAAGTCAACAAGTTCTCCGTCCCGCTTGGGGCGACCATGAAAGTGATCGACGGCGAACTGACGAACATATCCCAGCAATATACGGAAGTGATCGCCAACCTCCGGATAGCGCTGGAAAAGTCCCTGGGGGCGGATGACACCCACCAGGGAAAGTACGTGCACCTTCTCGACACGCTGGCGCAGGCTTCGGCCAACTTCGCCTATAAGACCCCCGAGTTCCTGTCGCGAATCAAGCAGGCTGTGCACCTCGGGCAGTCGCTTATGGGCGGAGAAGGCTCGAGCGACGCCCAAGGCTCGGGAAGCTCGCAGAACTCTGCGAGCGGCCAAGGTTCGACGTCGTCGGGAAGTTCGACGTCTGGAGGGAACTCGATGCCCGCCGAGTTCTCCATGTCGGGGGAGTTTTCGACGTCCGGCGAGTTTTCCATGTCTGCTGAGAGTTCGATGGCCGCAGGCGAGCAGGCAACGCTCGGCTCCGACGGCGCGTCTCAGGAATCCGGCGAAGCCGGCCAAAAGAAAGGGTGATGTCAGATGACCACGCCGCACGTTGAAAAGCTGGGATTGATCGGGCCGTGGGCCCCTGCCGCGCACGACGCCATTTCCGACGGTTTGGACCGGGTGGCGCAGCATCTTGAAACCGTCGCCATGCGAACGCGGTCGATCGCCGGCGAGCTCGGTTTCGAGGGTCAGATGGCGGACACCACCCGGGAGAATCTCGACAAGCTTCAAGCGAGGGTCGTCGACCATTCGGACGGCATCAAGCGGGTCTCCACGGCGCGCCGCCAGGTTGTCGAGGTTGGGCGCCGCGCGCAATTTGAGTACGGCGAGATCAGAAAGAACGTGGATGCCGCGAACGCCGCCCGCGACAGCGCGGTGGCTATGGCCCCCGCCGCCGGGCCCGTCGCTGCGCCCATGATTGTGGCGCACGCGAATGCGGTGCACCAGGCCGCCATGGGCGTACTCGACGTTCAGGCCCTTGCCGTGCTCAAGGGGTTGGACGTGAACACGTTCGACGCCATGGGAAAGCTTCCTCCGTTCGCCCAGCTTGAAGGCCTCAAGCAGGAGGTCGAGTCGAAGTTGAAGGTCAAGCTGCCCTCGGTGGAGGAGGTGCAGGACGCCTTCCAAAAGTTCGACCAGGCGGTCAAGCTGTTCAATCAGGTGAAGTCTTTCTTCATGCCTCCCGCGAGTTCGGAGCCCGTGGCGACCGGGCCCACGAGGTCCGCCACCGAGTGGCATTCCGGGGCGCGAGTGGACGGCGGCGGGCTCTCCCTGCAGTCCTCGCACTACTCGATGCCCAGCGTGCAGGCCGGGCACGCCGTTTCTCAGCCTTCGATGCTGCATTCGCCTGCCGTGTACAACCCGATGGCCACGGCCGCGGCCGCGACGGGCGGGGCCGCTGCCGCGAGTTACAAGCTTTACCAGGCGGCGAAGGCGGCTCAGATGGCCTCCGCTCCGCAGTCGGCTTCGTCGGCTTTGCGCTCCGGCGCGACGATGCGGGTTCAGTCGCCTGGAAGCGGGTCGGGAATCCTGAGGGGCGCGACCACTGCGGCGCGGGCGGAAGCCTCCGCGACGGCGTCCCGCGGACTCGGCGGCGCCAGCGGCGCGGCTCGGCCGGTCAGCGGCTCGTCTTCCGCTCGGACGCCGGGAATCACGAGGGGCGCGACCACTGCGGCGCGGGCTAAGGCCTCGACGCAGACACGCAGCTCCGGGATCTTGAAGGGGGCGACCACCGCCAAGCGCGCGAAGACCTCGACGCAGAATCGCACAGCCGGGATGGGCGCGTCTCGCACCGCGGGCACGGCCGGACGGACGGGCTCCGCCCGGGCAGCCTCGACGGCGGCCCGCAACGCCGCAAGCGAGACTCGAAACTCGAAGGCGCGTCGTTCGGCCACCGGGTTGCCGCGCCGGACGAAGGCTCCGACGAGGGGCTTGGCCGGCGCACGGCTCGGGATCGGCGG
>CAJPTB010000144.1 GCA_905373325.1 uncultured Ancrocorticia sp. | reverse complement strand
TGAAGTTCTTGACAAACCAACAGCCAAGAACATCGAGAGCTTCATTGTCTCGAACCGCTAACTCAGGCTTAAACAGCCTCTTAAACTCGGAACGTGCTTCCAACCAATGTAACCATTCAAGTTTGTTTTCTTCCGAGACAGAGTCAGTTGCCTCGACAAAACCTTTCGCGGCGGCAACACTAGAAAAGAGCATCGAAAGAAAACTATCGTCGGCTTCAGTCAGGTTATCGACACCCGATGAAACGATCCTGTCGAAACGATTGCGGTAGGCTTCTTTACCTTTAACCAAATTAAGCCAGTTCTGGAGTGATGGCAGGAGGTTTTCGTAACTACATCCAAAGGAAATGGTCTTGACATTAAGTCGCTTCCAATCCTGACCTTTAACCTCATCTTCGTGAAGAAAAGCATAGAGAGATGCGTTTGATGGTAAAGCCAACGTCAAATAGCGCATGGTCGGATCATTCAAACCATAACCAATGAAAACAACTACATTCTCTTGAAACAGCGTTCTAAGAAATCGGGTTGCCCATGCTTCGTACAGATACGCTCTCCCAAGGTCTCTATCCGTAAGGATCAGTTCATTAGGACTTCGCGTCACTGAGCCATGAAGATGCACCAGCCCTTCCATTTGATCACCGAGCGGAAGAGCCGGGCTATTCCATATATCGGGTATTTTGATTTTTTCGTCTTCTGCGGCCTTTTCCAAATGCAAGTCAAAGTTTGTAGTGACCACACGGAATCGATTGTAGGCAAATGCTAGTCTTACTATGGTCTTGTGGATATCGTTTGGACGGGAACCCGGTGGGTCAAGTAGAACCTTCGCCCGTTTGTGAACATTGTAGGGAGGCTTCAAGGATGTCAGCCTGCCAAGGAAAGTGTCGATAGGTTCGCCCTCCTGATAAGGCGATTCGGCCTCTTCACCCATCTTTTCCGCAAGATCCTTGAATAACGGCAGCTTAG
The DNA here is from genome assembly GCA_905373325.1 of uncultured Ancrocorticia sp. Taxonomy (GTDB): domain Bacteria; phylum Actinomycetota; class Actinomycetes; order Actinomycetales; family Actinomycetaceae; genus Peptidiphaga. The sequence continues at coordinate 4,629 of CAJPTB010000144.1, read as the reverse complement.
AAGGAGAGGCGCACGAGGCACCTGCCCCGACAAAGAAGACCACGCGTCCATCTGCATGTGCATCAATTAGCTCCTGCGGAAGTTCGCTGTAATCAGTAGTCTGCTGCGTTTTCTTTTCCACGTGAGTCATCTCCGTTTCTCGATGTGTCCAGTCACGGTGGATGAGGTGAGCGCAATCCGCCGCACTGAGTTTGTGCCTAAGTCAATGTTCGGTTCAATCTGAGCGAGCCGAGCCATCGCCGCCCCGGGCATCGCACCGATGAACCGCAGGCACAATCATACTCCTTCAAGCGCTTTAGCCCGCCTTTTCCACGGAACTGGCCCGTGCACCCGCCTTAGCCAAAGATCTGCCACGCCTAGCCTTTCCCGACTGCTTCCCATGATGTCGCTCATCGGGCGCTTGGGACGCTGGCGGCTGATCCTCGGCGGGATTGCGCAGGCGTGCATGGCTTCTCCTCGAGGCTCTGGAGCGGCAGGCAAGGTGTGGGCTTGGACCGGCTCAACGGTTCGCCGACGAGGTCTTCTGTCAACTTGTGACCACCAGGCCGATCGAGTCGACCAACCAATGGAGTCTGCAGCGCCCCCCGGCCGAAGCATGCGTCACGCCGGTGTGCTGCGCCCCCGATACAATGTCCGCATGGATCAGTTCATCACCCCCGCTGTTTGGTGCGACAGCACCGCCGCCGAGGCGGCCGAGTTCTACGCCGAGACCTTCCGCGAGGGTTCCGTCGTCGAGCAGGCACCCGGGCTTGCGGCGACGGTCAGCATCCACGGTTTCAGGCTCTCGCTCATCGACGGCGGCAACCAGTACGCCCCGAACCCGTCGATCAGCTGCATCCTGAACTTCGATCCGCTTCTGTTCGGGGGCGAGGAACAGGCCCGAACCTACCTTGATGAGCTCTACGAGCGGCTCAGCACCGGCGGCGTCCTCGTGGAGCTGGGCGAGTACCCCTTCTCGCCGCGCTACGCCTGGGTCCGCGACCGCTTCGGCATGACTTGGCGGCTCATGCTCACCGACCCGGCCGGCGAGCCGCGGCCCTTCGTCCTCCCCTGCTTCACATTCGGCGGCGCCAACCACGCCAACGCCGAGGAGGCCACTGACGCCTGGATCGCCCTGTTCGACGACGCCCACCGCGGGGCGCTCCGCCGCTACGAGGAAGGCGGGCCGATGGAGGCCGGCACGGTCATGTTCACCGATTTCACCCTGCGCGGCACCTGGATGGCGGCCATGGACTCTGGGACCTTCCACGACTTCACCTTCACGCCCGGGGTCTCCATGATCGTCTCGTGCCGGGACCAGGAGGAGATCGACCACTACTGGGCAGGCCTGTCGGCAGTGCCCGAGGCCGAGCGCCGCGGCCGGTGCGTCGACCGCTGGGGCGTCTCCTGGCAGGTGGTCCCCCGCAACATCGCCGAGCTCATGGCCGACGCGGCCACGCGCGAGCGGATCCTGCAGATGGGCAAGATCGACCTGGCCAGCCTGTGAGCCGCTGTCGACCCCCTACCATCTGACTTCGCCCAATCCTCGACGGCATCCCACGCGACGCGGAATGAGCCAAGTCAGGCCGCAACCTGACCGCCGGTCTTTTCCGCGGGCCCCTTCTGACGACTCACCCCTCCTCTCTAACGACTCGCCCCTCCTCTCTAACGACTCGCCCCTCCCAGCGAACGCCCATCATTCTCTTGGTAGGCTTGGGCGCATGAGTGCAAAAAACGCGTGGGGCCGAGGCCTGGCAACTGTTTCCGACGGACGTATTCTCGACGTGTGGTATCCGGAGCTCGGATTCGGCGAGCCCGCCGAGGGCGCCGACCTTGAGCTGGCCGAGACCGAAGACCAGATTCGCGCGGTCCAGACGCGGGCCGTCACGACGTCGATCGACGTCGACGCCGCTCCCGAGAACGCCGCCGACGCCTACCTGCGCCTGCACTTGCTGTCCCATAGGCTCGTGCGCCCGAATGAGATCAACCTGGAGGGAATCTTCGGCGTCCTCGAAAATGTGGCGTGGACGAATCTGGGGCCCGTGGCCGTGGACAAGCTGACCGAGGTGCAGCTGCGCGCCCGCGCGGTCTGTGCGAACCTGCAGGTGCTCGGCGTCGACAAGTTCCCGCGGATGGTCGATTACGTCGTGCCTTCGGGCGTGCGCATCGCCGACGGCAACAACGTGCGCCTGGGCGCGCATCTGGCCGAGGGGACCACCGTCATGCACGCCGGTTTCGTCAATTTCAACGCGGGAACCCTGGGCAACGCGATGGTCGAGGGTCGGATTTCGCAGGGAGTGGTGATCGGCGTCGGTTCGGACATCGGCGGCGGCGCCTCCACGATGGGCACGCTCTCCGGAGGCGGCAAGGAACGGGTGCGCGTAGGCGAGCGCTCGCTCGTGGGCGCAAACGCGGGAATCGGCATCGCGCTCGGCGACGACTGCATTGTTGAGGCCGGCCTGTACGTCACAGCCGGAACGAAGGTCACAGTCCTGCCCGCCAAGGGCGAGGGCGGCGAACCGCGCGTGGTCTCGGCCCGCGAGCTTTCCGGGGCGAACAACATCCTGTTCCGCCGCAACTCGATCACCGGCGCCGTCGAAGCGGTCCCCCGCGCGGGCACGGGAATCGAGCTGAACTCGGCGCTCCACGCCAACTGACCGGTCCGCGAGTCAAGGCCGTCTGCCATTGGCTCGTGGCCCCCTCACTGACAGGTCCCGCGAATAAGGGACAGTTCCCGCACCTTAAGCGACAGGTTCCAAGCCCTAAGCTTCTTCGCCAGAGGTCTGCCCGCCACGGCGGACCTCTTTAGCGGCTTTGAGGTGTTCCTCAGGATCCACGTCATACTCGCTGAACATCTCTGCATCGGCGATGATGTCGCTCAGCGACTCATCGGCTATCCGTCGCTGCCGTTTCTGGTACTCCAGCACGTCCGTCAGGCAGAGCTGGCGGTGCCGCCGCTTCAGAAAGAACGGGATCTCACCGTCATCAAGGATGCGTATAAGCGTTGGCCGCGAAACCCCAAGCAGATCCGCGGCCTGTTGCGTTGAGAGCATCGTGTGCTGCGGAACGACTCTGACCGCCGTCCCCTGACGCATCACCTCGACTACATGCCTGAGAATGTCGACCACCTCAGCAGAAAGCTCAACGGCTTCCTTTCCCAACACCAGTCGAGCCCTTTCACTTCTTTCGGCCATGGCAGTGTCGGCGAGACGCTGAAGCTTCTGACTGAACTCTGGATCGGCGTTCTGATTGAGCTCTTCGGAAAGAAATGTTCTGCTTTCAAGGGCTTCGGGCATCACTCATCCTCCTGGACGTACCGGCAAAAACAGTTAGACTTTTCGTTTTGTTCGTTTCAATCGTACTGTTCGTTTTGCCTCTGCTCCAAGATTGATAAGACTGATCCTTGTTCTTCATCGAGACAGACCCGATTCTTCATCGCAATAGATCCGACGAAGACTGAGCAAACATCTCAACAAAACCTTTGCAGCAGCTCCTCTGTTGTCGCTACCCCTGCCGCAGCTAGCCCAGCCGCAGCACCTCGGGCAGGTGCGGCAGACGGCGGACCGCTTCGTCGATAGCGGAGTCGGTTGCCGTGAGGGAGATTCGCACGCGGTCGCGCCCGGCCTCGCCGTAGAAATCGCCCGGGGCGACGACGATGCCCAGCTCGGCGCACGCCTGAACGATGTCCCAGCCTGTCGGCACCTCTACCACGCTGCCGCCATCGTGATTAGAACCAGCCACACCGCCGGCAGCATCGGCGCCGGAATCGCCAGCCACACCGCCAACCGGGTCACCAGCCGCGCTGCCGCCAACCGGGTCACCATCCACGGTGCCGCCAGCCGCGCCGCCCGGCCGTTTTGCCGCGGCCCAAATGTAAAGCCCGGCCACAGACAGCGGGTCATTGACCAGGCCCGCGGCGTCGAGCACTGCCAGGAGCTTCTCGCGCCTGCGCGCGTAGACTGCCCGCTGCTCAGCCACATGCGCGTCGTCGCCCCGGGCGATTTCTACGGCGAGGCCGGGCGCGACCGCGTGCGCGCGTAGACTGCCCGCTGCTCAGCCACATGCGCGTCGTCGCTCAGCGCCCACGCCATCGCGGCCTGCACCGGCCCGGGCATGAGGAATCCCGCGTGCTTGCGGATCTCGGCAATCGGCCCGATCATCGCCGGGTCGCCCGCGAGGAAGGCCGCCCGGTAACCTGCCATATTCGACTGCTTGGAAAGCGAGTACAGGCACAGGAGGCCCGCGACGTCTCCGTCGCACACCCGCTCATCCAGGATCGACGGCGCCTCGGAAACGTCCCACGCGAGCTCGGCGTAGCACTCGTCGCTGGCGACCACGACGCCGCGCTCCCGCGCCCACGTGAGGATCGCCCGCAGGCGCTCCACGCCGAGCACGTGCCCGTCGGGGTTCCCCGGCGAGTTGAGCCAGAGCATGCTCATCGCGGGCCACGTCGAAGGGTCGGCGTCAGTGTCCACGGGCACGGGCTCGGCTCCCGCAAGGCGCGCGCCGACGTCGTACGTCGGATAGGAGGCGCGGGGAAAGCCGACGGCGTCCGCGGATCCCAAGCCGAGGAGCGAGGGCAGCAAGGCCACCATTTCCTTCGACCCGATCGTGGGAAGCACGCCTACCTCGGCGCGCACGCCGCGTCGA
>CAJPTB010000143.1 GCA_905373325.1 uncultured Ancrocorticia sp. | reverse complement strand
CGCGGCCACATTCCCGCCCGCGTCATTGAAGCCCAGTTCGGACGCGGCGTCATCGTCGAGGAGGCGGTCAACAGCTCGCTCGACCGCTATTACGGCGCCGCTGTCGAAGAGAATTCGCTTCACCCCATGTCCCGTCCGGAGGTCGATGTCACCTCCGTTCCCGCAGAGAAAGGCTCCACCGAGGATCTCGTCTTCACCGTGACCGTCGAGGTGCGCCCCGAGATCGCCATTCCGGATCCTTCCTCGTTCACGATTGCCGTCGACGCCGTGGAGGTCGGCGAGGAGGACGTCGAGGAGCGTCTCACCGCTTTGCGCGAGCGTTTCGGCACTCTCAAGGCAGTTGAGCGCGCAGCGAAGGACGGCGATTACGTCACGGTCGACATGGTCGCGAAGATCGACGGCGAGGAGGTCGACTCGGTCTCCGGAGTCTCCTACAAGATCGGCTCGGGCACGATGGTCGATGGCATCGACGACGCCCTCACCGGCTTGAAAGCAGGGGAATCGGCGACGTTCACGACCGAGCTGGCCGGCGGCGAGCACGAGGGCGAGGAAGCCGAAGTGACCGTTGTCGCCAACGACGTCAAAGAATCCGAGCTCCCGGAGGCCGACGACGATTTTGCCCAGCTCGCTTCTGAGTTCGACACCATTGAGGAGCTGCGCGAGGATTTGCGCGGCGAGGTTGCAAAGGCCAAAGCATCCGCCCAGGTTTACGCGGCGCGAGACCTTTTGAGCGAGAAGTTGCGCGACGCCGTCGACGTCCCGCTGCCCAAGGGGGCGCTCGAGGAAGAAGTCGTCCGCCACCTCGAGATGGAGGGCAAGGAGCTCGGCGACGAGCACGAGCCCGAGGCGCGCGCGGAGTCCGAGCGCCTCATGCGCGACCAGCTGCTTCTCGACGTCCTCGCCGAGGCCTTCGCCATCGACATCGAGCAAAACGAGCTCTTCAGCTTCATGGTTCAGCAGGCGCAGGCTTACGGCATGGATCCCAATGAGTTCATCCAGGCCGCCGCCCAGGCGAACCAGGTCAGCTCGTTCGCGGCCGAGCTTGCGCGCGGCAAGGCGCTGATCGCCTATCTCCGCCTCGTCGACGTCGTCGATTCCAACGGCGAGGCGGTCGACGTCGCGGCCGTCGTCGGCGAAGCCCCCGAGGGTCAGCCGACCCCCGAGTTCGGTGGAAAAGCCTCCAAGGCCCCGGAGCCTTTCGACCCGGCTTCGGCGAAAATCGACGACGTGCTCGCCTACGTCGCAACGGCGGACGACGCCGAGAAGGCGCGCATCGTCGAGGCCGAGAAGGCGGGCAAGGCTCGCAAGACGCTGCTCGAAAAGCTCGAAGGCTGACTCTTCGGGGACGGGGTTCAGGCTCCGTCCCCGAAGGCCATGCGCCTACAGCGAAAAGGCTCCATCCGGCGGTGAATCGAGGGCCGGGACCGGCTATCGTCGAGGGGTAACAACGGCCGGGAACCACCCGGATGAGGAAGGACGACGCGTGAGCACTACGCCCGCTATGAAGGGACAGACGCCGCAGCACGGCAGTCTGGAGGAGTCTGTCTACAACCGGCTCCTCAAGGAGCGAATCATCTGGCTTGGCGAGGAAGTCCGCGAGGACAACGCGAACATCATCTGCGCCCAGATGCTGCTTTTGGCCGCCGAGGACCCGCAGAAGGACATTTACCTTTACATCAATTCCCCCGGCGGCTCGGTGACCGCAGGCATGGCGATCTACGACACGATGCAGTTCATCCAGCCCGACGTGGTGACGGTGGGCATGGGAATGGCGGCGTCAATGGGGCAGTTCCTTCTGTCGGCTGGGGCGAAAGGGAAGCGGTACATCACGCCCCACGCCCGCGTGCTCTTGCACCAGCCGCTCGGAGGCGCCGGCGGAACGGCCACGGACATTCGCATCAACGCCGATCTCATCTTGCAGATGAAGAGGGAGCTCGCCGAAATCACCGCCGAGGCCACGGGAAAGACGCCCGAGCAGGTCATCGAAGACGGCGATCGCGACCATTGGTTCAACGCGCAAGAGGCCCTCGAATACGGTTTCGTCGACCGCATAGTCTCCAGCGCCAATGCCATCGGCGGATCGAACGAGGAATGAGAGTCCAGCGAGGAATGAGGATCGACGGAGAAATGAGCAATATGAACTCTCCATACTTTTCGGGCTTGGCGCCGGCCATGCCGTCCGCCCGTTACGTCCTGCCCAATTTCGAGGAGCGCACGCCCTACGGGTACAAGAGGCAGGATCCGTACGCCAAGCTTTTCGAGGACCGAATCATCTTTCTCGGCGTCCAGGTCGATGACGCGTCCGCTGACGACATCATGGCTCAGCTTCTCGTCCTTGAGTCCCAGGATCCCGATTCGCCCATCACGATGTACATCAATTCGCCGGGCGGATCCTTCACGGCGCTGACCGCGATTTACGACACGATGCAGTACATCAAGCCGCAGATACAGACGGTGTGCCTGGGCCAGGCGGCGTCGGCCGCGGCCGTTCTGCTCGCAGCGGGCTCGCCTGGGCGGCGCCTCGCGCTGCCGAATGCGCGCGTTCTCATACATGAGCCTGCCATGGAGGGAATGCAGGGGCAGGCATCGGACATCGCGATCGTCGCCGACGAGCTCGAGCGGATGAACAATTGGCTGTGCGACACGCTTTCGCATCATTCCGGCAAGCCCGCCGACGAGATCAAAAACGACATCAAGCGAGACAAGATTCTCACCGCCAACGAGGCCAAAGAGTACGGACTGGTCGATCAGGTCCTCACCTCGCGCAAGGCGCCGTCGGGAAGCTGACTGTCTTTAAATCCTCGCCGAGAAGCGAGAGGGCTCGAACTTCCGCCCTTCGCTTCTCGGCGTATCCTTTCCACACGGCGGCAATCCCGTGATAGCCTCACCTAGCGAGGTATCACGATAGCCTCGACACATATGGAGGAGTTTGGATGGCACGCACCGTAGACGCGGCGGACACTCTCAAGTGCTCGTTCTGTCAGAAAAGTCAGCGGCAGGTGAGGAAGCTCATCACGGGATCCGGCGTCTATATATGCAATGAATGCGTCGATCTGTGCAACGACATCATCGCCGAGGAGCTCGCACAGGACGAAAGCTCGGATTTTTCACTTGACGCGCTGCCAAAGCCCAAGGAGATTTACGAGTTTCTCAACGAGTACGTCATCGGGCAGGATACGGCGAAGCGGACGCTCGCCGTCGCGGTGTACAACCACTATAAGCGCATCCGCGCCCAGGGCGGGCCGAAGCGCTCCCAAGACGAAGAGGTCCAGATCGGAAAATCCAATATTCTGCTTCTCGGGCCGACAGGCACCGGAAAGACGTATCTGGCTCAGTCCCTCGCCCGAATGCTCGACGTTCCATTCGCCATAGCCGACGCCACGGCGCTGACCGAGGCCGGATATGTGGGCGAAGACGTCGAGAATATACTCCTCAAACTCATTCAGGCCGCCGACGACGACGTCAAGCGGGCCGAGGTCGGCATCATCTACATTGACGAGATCGACAAAATCTCACGCAAATCCGAGAATCCTTCGATTACCCGGGACGTTTCGGGCGAGGGCGTGCAGCAGGCCCTTCTCAAAATCATCGAGGGAACCGTAGCCTCGGTGCCGCCGCAGGGAGGGCGGAAGCATCCGCAGCAGGAGTACCTGCAACTGGACACGTCGAACATCCTCTTCATCTGCGCGGGCGCCTTTGCGGGGATGGAAGAGATCATCTCCTCTCGCACGGGCAGACGCGGGATCGGCTTCGGTTCGGAGCTGCACATCGCCGACAACGGGGCCGAGGTGCTGAGCGAGGCCACGCCGGAGGACCTTCACAAGTTCGGGCTGATTCCTGAACTTGTGGGGCGCCTGCCCGTCGTCGCTGCTACGGAGGAGCTGACCGAAGGCGATCTCATCCGCATCCTCACCGAGCCGAAGAACGCCCTCGTGCGCCAGTATGAGCGCATGTTCGAACTCGACGGGGTACAGCTCCAAATCGACGGCGAAGCCCTGCACGAGATCGCACGCGAAGCCATCGCGCGGGGGACGGGCGCACGCGGCCTTCGCTCTATTATGGAGAGCCTGCTCAAAGAAGCGATGTTCGAGGTCCCCTCGCGCAGCGACGTCGAGAAGATCGTTTTCGACGCCGCTGCGGTCAAGGGAGGCGGAGAGCCCACGCTTGTGCTCAAGAAGGCAAAGAGCGCCTGATGGAGATCTCAGACGACGAAGCGCGTGAGCTTCTGAAGGGGCATCGCCGAACGATTGACAACCTCGACGCCGCACTCGTCCACATTCTTGCGGAGCGTTTCCGCTGCACGCAGCAAGTCGGCAGACTCAAGGCCATGCACTCGATGCCGCCTTCGGATCCCGAGCGTGAGGAGCAGCAGATCCGCCGCCTGAGAAAGCTGGCGGCGGACGCCGGGCTCGACCCGGTTTTCGCCGAGAAGTTCCTCCGCTTCGTCGTCTCCGAGGTGATCCGTCACCACGAGCGGATCGCCGACGAGCTCTTCCACTAGCCCGCCGCGTAGATACGCTCGATCTCCTCGTTGAAGTCTCGGATCACCGATGCGCGCTTGACCTTCATCGACGGCGTCATATATCCGTTGGCGACCGTGAAGTCGATGGGGAGGATCCTGAACTTGCGGATCGACTCGGCCCGGGAGACCGAATCGTTCGCGCGTTTGATCGCCCTGTCGACCGCGGCGAGAACCTGCGGGTCCTCGGCCGCCTCGCTCGCGCTCATTTCTGGAAGCCCGTGGTTTCTCAGCCAACCGGGCAGCATCTCGGAGTCCAACGTGACGAGGGCTCCAATGAAGGGCTTCTGGTCGCCGACGACGACCACCTGGGAAATCAGCGGATGGCCCCGCAGCCTGTCCTCGAGGACGGCGGGGGCGACGTTCTTGCCGCCGGCTGTGACGATCAGCTCCTTCTTGCGGCCGGTGATGAAGATGAATCCGTCGTCGTCGATCTCGCCCAAATCGCCGGTGCGGAACCACCCGTCTTCCGTGAAAGCGGCGGCCGTCGCCTCGGGGTTGTTGTTGTATCCGACGAAGATGTGGTCGCCTTTGCCGAGGATTTCGCCGTCGTCGTCCACCGACACATAGCAGCCGGGGTAGGCGGGGCCCACCGAGCCGATGCGCATGAAACGCGGTGTGTTGACGGATGTCGGCGCGGACGTTTCGGTCAACCCGTAGCCCTCATAGACCTTGATGCCGACGCCGCGGAAGAAGTGGCCGAGGCGCGCTCCAAGCGGCGCGCCGCCCGAAATGCTGTTGCGCAGATTCCCTCCGAGGATCGAGCGGATCGAGGAGTAGACCAGGCGCTCGCCCAAGCGGTGCTCGGCCTTGAGGGCAAGCGAAGGCCCGCCGGGTTTGTCGAGCCCGCGCGAGTATTCGATCGCGACCTTGGCGAAGTGCCTGAAAAGCTTGAGTTTGAGGCCCTTGCCGGCCTTGGCGTCCGCCGCGTTGTAGATCTTTTCAAAGATCCGCGGGACGGCCAGGATATAGGTCGGACGGAAACTCTGGACGTCGGACACCAGGTTCTTGGCGTCCGGTGCGAACCCCGTGATGTTGCCCGAGTACATCGACATCAGGCAAATGAAGCGCAGCCTCCTGGCTCTTCCCATGGCC
>CAJPTB010000142.1 GCA_905373325.1 uncultured Ancrocorticia sp. | reverse complement strand
TGTCGGGGCAGGCTTTGTCGGCTGCATACCGCAAGAATATTCCATTCGGTCGGGATGGCTTCAGCGTCAATGTCGGGATGGCCCTACTTGCGCATTGGCCTGGTAGCCGGATGTCTGCGCTGCTCGGAAGCCGCAAGACTGGTGGCATGAGCAAAACAACGAATAAAACAGTGAAATGGTTCCGTCGCGACGATTCCGATCGGTTTGCGGATCGCTCCATTGCAACGAGCGGCGCGGACGGAAGTTCTTTCTATCCTTCGGTTGCGCCGCGGTCTGCCTCTGCCGGCCGTTCCGCATCTGCGCCGCGGGCGAGGACGCTGCGGCTGGCGGCTGCCTCGCTTGCGGGGCTCATCGGCATCGGCGCGGCGTCCTTCGGCGCGGTCTCTGCGCAGGCGGACGAGGTTGCGCCGTCGTCGGCCTCGGTTTCATCCCGAAGCTTGGCCTCCGTGCACGGGGCGTCGGTCCTGACGCTGGATCGCCCGACGCCGTCGGGCCAATCGGCCAAGCGGGGGACGTCGAAGGCGGCCCAGAAGCGGGATTTGAAGGCGACCATTCAAACCCTGGTCGATAACGGTTACCCGGGCGCGCTGGCTGCCAAGACCGACAAGGACGGCAATACGGTTGGCGCGACGGCTGGAAAGGGCAACCTCTCTACCGGTGAGGCGCCTCCGCTTGACGGGGAGGTGCGGATTGGGTCGAACACGAAGACCTTTGTGGCTGTGGTGATCATGAAGATGGTCGAGGAAGGCAAGGTCAAGCTTGACGAGCCGATCGAGACCTACCTGCCCGGCCTGATCAAGGGCCAGGGCGTGGACGGCAAGAAGATCACGGTGCGCCAACTGCTCCAGCACACCTCCGGCCTACCGGACTTTGGGGACGGCCAGTTGGATTACTTCGCGATTCGCAACGATTACGTTTCGCCGAGGGACGTTCTCGACGGTGTCCTGAGCCGGCCGGCGCAGTTCGCGCCGGGGGCGAAGTTCCAGTACAACAACGCCAACTACGTCGCTCTAGGGTTGCTGGCCGAGCGCGTTGCCAAGCGGCCGATTGCCGAGCAGATCGAGACGAAGATCGTTAAACCTTTGGGGCTCAAACACACCTATATGCCGGCCCCAGGCGAGAAGACTATTCGCGGAAAGCACCCTCACGGGTACCACACGCGTGACGGCAAGCCCGGCAAACTCGAAGACATCACTGAAGCCGATCCTTCGTGGGAGTGGGCCGCAGGTTCGATGATCTCCACGCCGAGCGAGTTGAACAAGTTCATGCAGTCGGTCTTCGATGGCTCGCTGCTGAGCCAAGCGAGCATCTCCGAGATGAAGAAAAGCGTTCCAGCGCCAGAGATGGGCGGCGAATATGGGCTGGGCCTCATCGGTTACAAGTCCACCTGCGGCGTCGTCTGGGGCCACAGCGGCAACAATCCTGGCTTTCATAGCCTCAGTGCTGTGGGGTCCGACGGGACCGCCGCCACGATCGTCGTGACGTCTATGCCCTCTGTGAATGCGAAAGAGGTTGAGATGATAAAGGCTGGAAAGTACGGGCAGGCTGTCTCAGCACTGGACAAGACGCTCTGCGGGAAGTGATCTAGCGGCTGCTTTCCAGGCAGATGCGGCCGGTGGCGTTCTGCCGCGGCGAACGCATGGCATCTGTCTTCCGTGGAAAAGCGGTTTGGCGGGGGATCGTCGGCTCCGTTGCTTGCGGAGTGTGTGAAGAGGCTCTAGGGGTTTCATTCGACAAAGCTGTGTGGGCTCCGTTCGCGTCAAGCGGTCGGGGCCCGCACGTGTGTAAGGGAGCCACCGGTGGGTGTCTGCTCGTCTTTGGTTACGAAAATGTCCCCGGTGGGTGTCTGCTCGTCTTTGGTTGCGAAGGTGCCCCCGGCGGGCGCTTGCTCACCTTTGATTGCACACGCGTGTGAAGAGTCTGGTCGATTCCTGTGCCTGATCTCCGGTCTCTCTGGACCACGCATTGATGGCGGCCACCGGTTCGAATAGCGAAGCGCGTGGTTTCAGGGCGAGGCTCGCTCTCGCGCATTGGTGAGTGCGGACCGGCCGCGGCGGCGAGCGGTTTTTGCGACGCGGCGGTGACCCGTTTCGGCGCATCGGCGAACATGGGTTTGAGGCGGGGCGGCGTCGGCGGCGATTTGGGCTCCCCGCGTTGGCGGTATGTGTCTGGACGGGCTTTTGCCTGCTCTGAACGTTGAAAATATCCCGATGGGCTTGGGTGGTTTCAAAGTCTTGGGTGGCTTCAAAGTCGATGTCGGGGTGGCCTCACCGCCGGTTTCGGGACGGTGCGACGTGCGTGTTGGCCTGGCAGCGGGATGTTGTCGCTGCTTGGGTCTCGCAAGACTGGTGATATGAACAACACAGCGAAAACAACAAAGACATGGTTCCGCCGCGACGAGCCTGATGAGGCTTCGCATCGAGAGTTTGGGCGTTTCGGGGCACGTGACCGTTCGGCGGCGCGGTCGAGGCTGGCACGGTTTGCGACCGCTTCGCTTGCGGGATTGGTCGGCATCGGTGCGGCGTCGTTTGGGGCGGTGTCCGCGCAGGCGAACGCCATCGGGGATTCGTCGACTTCTGCAGCCGCTTCTTCGATGTCCGGGCCGTTGTCGGCGTCCGCGGTGGGAAACTCGTCGGCGGATCCGACGACGTCGAGGCCATCCTCGAAGCAGACGGCCGCCTCTAAATACGCGGCTTCTTTGAAACGGGGGAAGTCGAGGGTGGCTGAGAGGCGGGATTTGAAGGCGAGCATTCAGGAACTGGTCGATGCCGGGTATCCGGGTGTGTTGGCTGCGAAGGCCGACAAGGACGGCAATACGGTTGGCGCGACGGCTGGAAAGGGCAATCTGGCGACCGGTGAGGCGCCTCCGCTTGACGGGGAGGTGCGGATTGGGTCGAATACGAAGACCTTTGTGGCTGTGGTGATCATGAAGATGGTCGAAGAAGGCAAGGTCAAGCTTGATGAGCCGGTCGAGACGTATCTGCCTGGCCTGATCAAGGGTCAGGGCGTTGACGGCAAGAAGATCACGGTGCGCCAACTGCTTCAGCACACGTCAGGGTTGCCGGAATACATCGATGAATCGGCGGTCGATTATTTCGGGACTCGCAATGATTACGTCTCGCCGAGGGATTTGCTTGACACGGCTCTGGCCAGGCCGGCGCAGTTTGCTCCGGGGGTGAAGTTTGCCTACACGAATACGAATTACATTGTGTTGGGGTTGTTGGCCGAGCGCGTGGGCAAGAGGCCGATTGCCGAGCAGATCGAGACGAAGATCGTCAAACCCTTGGGGCTCAAGCACACGTACATGCCGGGCCCGGGCGAGAAGAGGCTTCGCGGCAAGCACCCCCGCGGGTATCACACCCGCGACAACAAGCCCGGCAAACTCGAAGACATCACCGACCTCAATCCGTCGATGGCTTGGACGGCAGGGGCGATGGTCTCGACCCCGAGCGAGCTCAACAAGTTCGCCCAGTCGATCCATGACGGCACGTTGCTTCGGCAAAAGAGCATCGCCGAAATGAAGAAAGGCGTCTCGGCGCCGGAGATCGGCGGCGAATACGGGCTGGGAATCTACAGTCAAAAGCTCAGCTGCGGCGTGGCTTGGGGGCACAACGGAGGCATTCCCGGATATGCGACCTCCGTGTTGGTGGGGCCAAACGGCAACGCGGGCATGATCGCCACGAACGCCGAGCCGTCGGTGCTTAACATCGACTTGTCTCATAAAAATGGCCGGTCCCCGTTGGACAGGGCGATTTGTGGAGGGTGATCTAGCGGCTGCTTTCCGGACAGATGGGGCCGGTGGCGTTCTGCCGCGGCGAACGGCATGGCATCTGTCTTCCGGGCAAAGCGGTTTGGCGGGGATCGTCGGCTTCTGCAGCCGCTTCCTCGATGTCCGGGCCGTTGTTGGCGTCCGCGGTGGGAAACTCGTCGGCGGATCCGACGACGTCGAGGTCATCCCACCCGCGGTGTCACCGTTGCCAAACCATGCACCGCTGCAAGCCGCGCAGCTGCATCCTCCAGCGCCTTGGACGACGGCGCCTGCTCGCCTGGGAACGGGGTGACGACAAGATCCCCGTCATCCATCTCCCAGACGCCGGTGATCCGCCCTCCCTGGGTCAGTACGGGAGCGATCCAACCCGCAGCCTTGCTCACCAGCGAGCGATGCTTGTTCGCCAGCATGTGAGTGTCCTTGGTCCCAGGACCAAGGACGAACTGGTCGAACGCTCCTAGGAGGCAGGTGGCGCAGCTGGGCTGGGTGGCCGCGAGCTCGTCCTCGTGCTCGGCGAGCAGATATCGTGCCTCACCCTCCACCCGCACCTCGACGACTTGCTCGCCAAGGCTGGCGAACCAGCCCTTGAGCGTTGACTTTTTGTTGCTGTTGCGCGAAAGCCATGCGTCAAAGGTCTCAGGGGTCGCTGGGCCGTAAGCGGAGAGGTATCGCTTGATGACCGCCGGTGCTGCCTGCGCAGGATCAGGCAGCCCGTTCCAGTTCTCCAGAAAGCCGGCAGGGTTGGTAAATGTCACCTTCGAAGAACGGCTCGGGCCGTGGCACAAGGCGCCCTGCCATGCGAGAGGCTTGAGCAGAGCACCCCACCCGGAGCGCAGTTGTTTTTCCATCCCCTTGAACCGTTTGTCCTGAATCAGTTCGCTCACCAGCTCATCGCGAGACAGCGCCTGACCGTCAAGGAGGTCGGCGACAAACTCCGTCAGTTGATCGACCTCCTTTGGCGTAGCGCCGAAGTGCCGTGACCAGGCGGGCTTGGTCCACGTACGGGCGCCGGCCAGCAGCGACAGGTACTCCGCTACGTCCGCAGACCGCATCGCGTGCAGCGTTCCGCGCATCGCCCAAGTCTTGACAAGCGAGCGGTCGGAGTACGCGCGCTTGACCCCTTCAGGCCGCGGGTTGCGTTGTCGTAAGGCGACAGCGGTCTCAGCGGCGGAAGCTACCTGCGCCTGCACTCCGCAGAGCCGTCCGACGATCTCAACAGGGCCTGCGTCCGTCAACGGTTCCAGACACTGCCTGTGCAGCCGCCATGCGAGCACCTGTTGGGCGGAAACCTCGATCAACGTCGTCCCCTCTCGTCGTTGCCGTCAGATTCTAAGCCTTTTCGAAGCCTTGATTCGGCACGCCGGGCAGCATTTCACGCAACCAGTCGGTGAGGTTTCGTGTTTGTCTGGTGCGGGGCGCGTTCGGCCCAGGGATTGCTCGACGCCGGGCCGCCCGGGCCCTGGCGTCGAGGATTTAGTTCGTCCGTCAAGCGGACTGCGAACCCTCGTCGTCTAGAAACTTGCGGAGTTCCGCATCGAGATCGTCGAACTGCGAAGGGAAAGGGCCGTCCTCTTCGGAAGTTTTGCCTTTCGAGGTCTTCTGCCGCTTGAAGTCGCGGTCGGGGCTGCCGCCGGAGCTTTTGCCGGCGGAGTCTTTGCCTGCGTCGTTGCCGCTGGGCTCGCCGTCGTCCCCGGATTCGCCCTCCGCCTTGGCCTGCTGGCGCTCCCACTCGGCGAAGCGATTCCGGGCGTCGAGTTTGGCGAGGAACTCGGGGTCGTCGTCGGGGGCGATCGGACCCTCGGGCTCGGGCTTGCGCGGACGTCCCCGTCCGATCTCGATCGTTCCAAAGC
>CAJPTB010000141.1 GCA_905373325.1 uncultured Ancrocorticia sp. | reverse complement strand
ATCTGTTTCTCCTTTGAGGTCGATGCCCTTTGTTCAAGCCTACCCGCCGGCCCGCGGATACGCAAAGGGCAGCGGGCGCGAGGGCGTCGTCGTCGCCACAAAAGTGGCCAAACACCCGCAGTTCGAGGGGCTCTCGCCTAAAAACGTCGCGGCGGCCTGCGACGCTTCGCTCGAGCGGCTCGGCGTCGATTTCGTCGACGTGTACTTCGCCCACTTCGACGACGACGCCGTCGCGATTCCCGATATGGCCGAAGCGTTCTCCGCGCTGGTCGACGCCGGGAAGGCACGAGCCGTCGGCCTGTCGAATTTCACGCCCGAGCGGATGGAGGAATGGCTGCGCTGCGCCGAGGAGAACGGCCTGCACAAGCCGACAATCCTGCAGCAGCACTACAACCTGGTCAAGCGGAGACGCTTCGAAGCCTCCTACCTGCCGCTCGCGCGTGAACACGGCATGGCTTCACAAAGCTACTTCGCCCTGGCCTCCGGGTTCTTGACGGGCAAGTACCGCAGCGAGGACGACGCCAAGGCGAATGCGGCGCGCGGAGGGGCGGCGGCCCGATATCTGACGGAGGAGGGGATCGCAGTGCTCGCGGCTCTGGACGACGTCGCGGCCCAGCTCGGCGCAAGCCCGGCGAGCGTAGCCTTGGCGTGGCAGCACGCCAAGGGGGTGGATTCCCCGGTGGCCTCTGCCCGGACAGTCGGCCAGCTGCCCGATCTCCTGGCCGCCCTCGACCTGACACTGACCGCCGAGCAGGCCGCGATCCTCGACGCGGCGTCCGCGCCGATGGCGTGAAGCCGGGCCTCCGCGGGGACTGGTCTATGGCGAACCCTCCGCCCGCGAGGCGGGGCACGGCGCCGCGTCCCCCGCGGGGGACGCCATGCGCAGCTTACGGCTACGTCGGACTGAAGACACGTCCTCGCGGCCCCGCGGGGGACGCGAGGATCCGGGTTAGAGGTTCCCGTCCCCGCCTCAGAATGCGCACATCCCGCAAGCTCCGGTCTAAAGTGGCTGAGCGTGCGGTCCCGGCGTGTGCGGGTCCGGGACCGCATACGCCCGGTGCGGCTGGCCGCCGCGACGACGCCCGCACGAGGCGATTCGGAGAAGAGCATGGACCGTCCGCGAGGGAGCACAGAGCATTCGGAAGAGCGCGCGAATCAACGCGTCTACTCCCTCGGGGAGGGGGCAGGCCCGGGCGACATACCGGGAAAGGCGTGGGGCGTGCCCGACGTCGACGCGCGGGAGGCAGAAGGGTTTCTGGCGCGCAAGGCGCGGGTGAAGCGGGCGGAGTCCGGCGAATGCCGGATCGTTTTGCGCCGATCCCCCGGCGTGAGAGTCTACGCCGCAGCCACCGTGGCCGTCGACACTTTCCTCCTCCTCGCGCTTTTCTTCCCGGCGGCCGCAGATGCGGTGAAAGCGGCGGCGTCGGCGGCGGCCGACAGGACGTTCCTCATCCTTCCGTACCTGTTTTTGGCTCTGTACGTCTTCAACCCCGTCGCATATCTGTGGAGCCTGAACGCCCTGCGCCACCGGACGGTTCTGAGCCGAAGCGGCATCGAGGTGCGGACCCTCGCGCGCAAGGAAAGGCTTCCGTGGCCCGCGACGCGTTCGGGTTTCGGCATGCTCGAACACGTTGCGAAAAGGACGTCGGGCGCGAACAGCCACGGGTACCAGCTTGTCCTCGTCAAAGGGACGTCCGACGACGTCGTCAGGCTGCCCGGCGGCAGATTCGACACCGAGAAAGGCTCGCCGCACGAAAAGGCGGGGCGAGCCGAAGCGGCGACAAGGCAGACCGGCGGCGCGAAGCGACCAGCGGGCAACGCAAGGACGCGAGGGGACGGCGCGGCACGGCAAGCCGACAGCGCACAGACGCGGGCGGACAGCGCACAGACGCGAACCGGCGGCGCCGCGAAAAGGCTCGCGGACACCGACAATCCGAAGATCCAGGCCAGGCTCGCCCTGGAGGGAATATGGTCTGTCGCCTCCAGGCACGGGTGGATTCCCAATAGGGACAGCGCCAAAGCCGACCCCGCGCTCATACGCGCG
This sequence comes from uncultured Ancrocorticia sp., assembly GCA_905373325.1. Lineage (GTDB taxonomy): Bacteria > Actinomycetota > Actinomycetes > Actinomycetales > Actinomycetaceae > Peptidiphaga. The sequence continues at coordinate 3,593 of CAJPTB010000141.1, read as the reverse complement.
CGAGCGGGCCAAGGCGCGCATCGTGACAGCGCGCACCGCGCGAACGGCGAGGGCAGCGTGCACAATTTCCATGAGCGTTCGGCAAACCGCCAAAGCCGCGCGGGCGGGCGCCGAGGCAGAGCGGACAATCGCGCGGGCGGCCGAGCGGACCGGTTGGTTTTCGGCGGCCCGGACTTCCGGCGGGCAATCGAGGCGGCCCGCGACGACGGCGCGTCCGTCACGTGGGTCGCCGCAGCGCTGATCAGCGTCGGGGCGCTCGGCCTTTGGCTGACTCTGGGCAGCGCTGCGGTCAAGGCCGCGCTGTCCGCAGGCGTCCTCCTCCTGGGGATCGCCGTCCTCGTCAGTCCGTTGATCGCGGAAGTCCGGCGCCCTCGCCGAACCGTCGTGGGCCGCGAGGCCATCCACGTCGACGGAAGGCCGCACGCGTGGCCCGACTCGCGTTCCAGCCTGTTCACACTCGGCGACAGGGCGTTCCTGGCAGACCGCAAAGGACGGGCCGTTCCCCTGCTCGGCACCGGTTTGGCGCGGGGCGGATTCGGCAGACGCGAGGCGAAGGCCGCGGCCCAATGCGAGCAGATCTGGCAGTGGGGCGCGGCCAACGGCGTCGTCCGAGAAAGCGGCCGTTACACGCCCCTGCGAAACGCGGACTGGCAAACCGAACGCGAAATCGCCTCCGTGCGCTCGGGCATGCGGTGACTTATAGACGACGAGGGCCGCTTCACCCACAGTGGGTGAAGCGGCCCTCAGGTTGTGCCCCGAGCCGGTCTGCGCCGATCGCCTCAGCGCAAGAAAGAGGCCGCCGTTTGGCCGCTCCCCGGCGGGGGGAGCGGCCAAACGGCGCCGCGGCTATTGCTGCGCCGCGGCTCGACGTTCGAGCCTTGCAGCCACAATCTGGTAGGCGATGGCCGCGCACAGGCCGACCGCCGCCGCGACAATGGCGATGACGAGCGCCTGCGAGTAGTCGCCGCCGTTGCTCTTGCCGATCTTGGCCCCCAGATTGGGTGCGAAGATTGCGGAGACCGCGAAGGCGCTGAAGGCGACTCCGTAGTTGATCCCCTGGTTCTTCGGGCCGAACTGGCTCATGACGAGGGCCGGCATGGTGCCCATGATCCCGCCGTACCCCATGCCGACGGCGAAGATGCCGAGAACGAGGGGCAGCACATTGTGGTCGCCCTTGCCGGCGATCAGCGAAATCAGGCCGAGGGCCGCGAGGATGAAGATGATCTGCACGGTGCGAACCCGGCCGATCTTGTCGGAGACGGTTCCGAAGCAGATCCGGCCCGCCAGGGAGGCGAAGGCGTAGACGGAGACGATGAAGGCCGCCTCAGACTTCGAATAGCCGAACATGCCCTGCGCGAGCGGGGAGGCGTTGGCGACGATGAGCAGGCCCGAGAAGGCGCCGCAGACGAAGATGACGAAGATGAGCCAGAACATGGGGGTCATGCACATCTGCCGCCAGTTGAAGTTCTTCGCCTCGGCCGCCGGGCCTCCGGACGCCGGGGCCGGAGGGGTCCAGCCCTCGGGGGCGTAGTTCGCCGGAGCCTGGCGCAGCGTGAGGGCAACGAGGACGGCGACCGCGAGGAAGGCGACGCCGAAGGCGCCCATCGTGGTGACGATCCCCCGGTCGTCGAGAATCCAGCGGGCCAGGGGCGCCATGACGATCGCGGCGCCGCCGTTGGCGCCGGTTATGAGGCCCGCGGCCATTCCGCGGCGATCCGGGAAGAAGCGCATCGTGTTGTTGAGCGCGGCGGTGTAGGCGAATCCTTGGCCGAGGCCGCCGATCACGCCGAAGCAGAGGATGAACATCGAGCCCGAGCCGGACAACCCGCCGAGGAGCCATCCCAGCCCCCACAGGGTGCCTCCGGCCAGCGCGACGAGCTGGGTCTTGCCGCGGTCCACGAAGTAGCCTCCGAGGATCATCGGAATCGGCGAGATGGCGTTGAGTACGGAATAGGCCATGACGGCGTCGTCCGAGCCGAATTCCTTTTCCAGCGCCGTTTTAAGCACCGAGAAGATGTAGGTGCACCCGGTGGCGAAAACCAGCAGGCACGACGCCGCCAGAATCAACCACCGGTTGTATCGAACTTTTTCTGACATTGAATAACCTTTCAAGTGGAAGCCGCCGTCATGCGGCTTTCTCATCCATCACGCTCGCGAGCCTGCCCCGGGTTTCGGCAAAGCCCCCGGATCCGTCTCTTTGAGATCGTCGTCGATCTCCGGCGTGAATTCCATCTGGTCGAGGACGTCGCGCTGCAGGCCGATGCCCGGCGCGACCTCGCGCAGGGTCAGGCGCTCGCCGTCGAGCGTGAAAACTGCGCGTTCGGCGGCGCAGAGAGCGCGCCGGCCGAATTTCGAGGCGGTCCGCCCCGAGAGGCCCGCCCGCTCAACGTCCTTGACAAATTTCTTTGCCTTGCCCTCGTTCGCAAGGGCCGCCCCTCCGGCGGCGCCGGAGGCAGGCTGCGCGGCCTCCTCGGCAAAAACGACGGCGGACATGGCTCTACTTCGTGTGCTCTTTGACGATCTGGCGGCCGACGACGTGCACCATGATCTCGTCGGTGCCGCCCCCGAAGCGGTGCCCGCGGGCGTCGCGCCACAGCCGCTCGATCCGCACGCCCTCGGTCACGCCGATGCCGCCGTGGATCTGAAGGGCGTCGTCGCACACCTCGAAGGCGGCCATCGAGCAGTAACGCTTGCACATCGCGGCCTGCTTGCGGTCGAGCGTGCCGTTGTCCACCATCGAGGCCGAGTGGTAGATGAAGTTCTTCATGTTCTCGATCTTGATGGCCATGTCCGTCAGCTTCTCCTGCACCAGCTGGAACGAGCCGATCGGCTTGCCGAACTGCACGCGGGTCGCGGCGTACTCCGCGGCGTCCTTGAAGGCCGCCTCGGCCAGGCCGAGGGACTGGGTGGCCGTCATGATCCGCTCCAGCTCGAAGTTTTTCATGAGCTGCTTGAAGCCCTCGCCTTTGACGCCCACGAGGCAGGATTCGTCGACCTCGACGTCGTTGTAGTAGATCTCAGACGAATCCGCGGTGTGCCAGCACATCTTGGAGATCGGGGAGATCTCGATGCCGGGGGCGTCGGTGGGAACGAGGTACATCGAGATGGCGCGGCGCGGATCCTCGGCGTCGGGGTTGACGGCCATGGTCAGGAGGTACTTCGTGTCGACGGCGTTCGTGATGAGGGTCTTCGTTCCGTTGAAGCGCACCTTTCCGTCCCGATGCTCGGCGGTCGTCTTCATCGCCGAGGAGTCCGATCCCGCCTGCGGCTCGGTGAAGGCGAGGGCGAAGGGGACGCCGCCGTCTTGCAAAATGCCCAGAACCGATTCGCGCTGCTCGGGCGAGCCGAACTCGAGGATGTCGAGGACCTGGAGGATCTCAGTGGCGTATCCGAGGTTGAGGCCGCGCGAGGCCACCTTCTCCCCGATGAGGCACATTGTCACCATGTCCACCGGCGTGCCGCCGTATTCCTCGGGAATTCCGAGGGAGAGGAAGCCCGCCTCCTGCATGGCCCGCTTGAACTCGACGGGCTGGCGGTGCTCGCGATCCGCCTCGGCCACGTACGCCGGGGACGCGTACTGGTCGAGGATCTCG
>CAJPTB010000140.1 GCA_905373325.1 uncultured Ancrocorticia sp. | reverse complement strand
CTCCGCGCTCACGCTCGTGCGGCTCGACAAGGCGCGGGCGGGGAGCAACCTCGACGCCGTGCTCGCCCTCCTCGGGGAAAGCGCATCCGAGGATCCGGCCCCGGGGCCCGAGGCTTCCGCTTGCGCCCGTTCACAGGACGGGTCAGCCGCCGGAGCCTCTGCAGACCCGGCCGACGGCGGCCTGCAGGGCGACTATGAGGCTGCCGAAGACGAATCCGACCGCCAGCGAGCAGGACGTCTCGACTGTCCACGATAGGAATCCGCGGGGCACTGCAGAGGACAGGCTGTGGACGACGTCGTGCGGCGCGGACCAGCCGAGCTTGTCGCTGCCGCTGACAAGCAGATGGCCGCCGACCCACAGCATCGCGGCGACTCCGATCACGGTGATCGCCGAAAGGATCCTCGGCATGGCCTTGACGAGCCCCCGCCCCGTCTTTCGCGTGGCGGAGCTTTCCTTGGAGGCCATGTGCAGCCCGAGGTCGTCGATCTTCACCAGGCATGCCACGATCCCGTAGACCAAAGCGGTGATCAAGACGGCGACGACCGCGAGAATCGCGGCCCGGTAGGCGATGGGCTGTTCGGCGATCTCGGCGAGCGCGATGACCATGATCTCAGTTGAGAGGATGAAGTCGGTGCGCACGGCGTTCCTTACGATCGTGTCCTCCGCCTGGCCGCCTTCCGTGACTGCCGCATGGCTTTCGTGTCCCGCAAGTTTGCCCCAGATCTTGTGCGCCCCCTCGAAACAGAGATAGGAGCCGCCGACCATCAGCAAAGGAGTCAGAGCCCACGGCGCGAAAGACGACAAGAGGAGCGCTCCGACCAAGATGATGCCTTTGTTGACGAGCGATCCCTTCGCGATTCTTTTGATGATGGGAATCTCGCGTTTGGGATCGATGCCCTCGACGTATTGCGGCGTGACCGCCGTGTCGTCGACGACGACCGCTATAGCCTTCGATCCTGCTTTGGCGACTCCCGCTGCGACGTCGTCCAAACTGGAGGCGGTGAGTTTGACGAGGGCCGCAATGTCGTCCAAAAGGGCGGCGAGTCCGGTTGCCATGGTTCTCCTTCTCGATGGGCTGGTACGAGCTTACCGGCTCACGGCGCCCGCCCGAGTTTCGTTTTCGGCTTCCCGCTGCTTTTGGCTCCAGTTTTTCCGTCTTGTCGCCCTGATGCTTGCCTGGTTCCTCGGTGCATTCGGCGTCCACCGTTTCTACGTCGGAAAGACCGGAACCGCGGTCGCGATGATCTTCACAATCGGCGGCCTGGGGGTCTGGGCGCTCATCGACTTCATCATGATCGCGGCGGGATCCTTCACCGACATCGACGGGCGTCCCATAACTGTGTGGGACACGGCGAACTGACGCCTTCCGCCGGGGCAGTGGCCCGACCGGGGCCGATGTGAGCCTCCTGACGGGCGCCGCCTGCTCGGGCTTCGACAGCGTGTGAGGCTGCCGCAAAGGGAATTGCCGTCTATGGTGTGCCTATCGCGATCATCGACAGGAGGACGCTCATGGGTTTGAAAAGCCTGCTGACCACCACGCCGAAGTCCAGACGTAACTACAAGGCTGCCGCCGTCGCCGGCCTTGTCGGCGGCGTGTTTTCCGCGATCGTCAAGTTTGGGTGGGAGGTTCCCTTCCCGCCGCGAACACCCGAGCGCAACGCCACCAATCCTCCGCAGGAGCTTCTGGAGCAGCTGGGAATGTCGCCCGAGGCGAGCCACACGACGGTGGCCTTCAACGGCAACGAGCTTCCCATATACTCTTTCGCCATTCACTTTTCCTTCGCCATATTCTTCGCGCTCGCCTACTGCTTGATCGCGGAGAAGCATCCGAAGGTAAAGCTGTGGCAGGGGGCGGCATGCGGCTTGACCTTGTGGGTTCTGTTCCACGTCGTCCTGATGCCGGCGATGGGCACAGTCCCCGCTCCGTGGAACCAGCCTTTCGAGGAGCACTTTTCCGAGGCTCTCGGCCACGTCGTTTGGATGTGGGCCATCGAGATTGTGCGGCGAGACTTGCGCAACAGAATTACGCGCATGCCCGATCCCGAAGTGCCCCTTGACGCGGAACCCGCTCGCAACGGCAAAGCGTCTGGTTGAGCCCGCGCAGGTTCGGCGGAAAAGGCGTCAAAAGCGAATGGGGAGCCCCTTTGCGGGCTCCCCATTGGCTTGCGGCGCTTGTTGCGGAGGATTCGTGCTCAGGGTGTTCGACTCAGGGCGCTTGTCAAGGCTTGAGAAGCACCTTGACGGCGCGCCTTTCGTCCATCGCCCTGTAGCCCTCCGCGGCGTCGTCCAAGGGAAGGGCGAGGGTGAAGACCTTGCCCGGATTTATCTCGCCCTTGAGGATCCTGTCGATGAGGTCGGGGAGGAACCGGCGCACGGGGGCGGGGCCTCCGAGCAGGTTGACCTCGGCGAAGAACAGCTCTTGGCCGGGAAGCGAGACGCCGTGGGAGACGCCGACGTATCCGACATGCCCGCCCGGACGGCACGCCCCGATGGCCTGCATCATCGATTCCTGGGTGCCGACGGCCTCGACCACGCCGTGGGCCCCCAAGCCTCCCGTGAGCTCCTTGATGGCGGACACTCCCGCGTCGCCGCGTTCGGCGACGACGTCCGTGGCGCCGAACTCCCGCGCAAGCGCGGCGCGGTCCTCGTGGCGGGACATGGCGACGATCCTCTCGGCGCCGAGCTGCTTTGCGGCCAGAACGGCCATGAGCCCGACGGCGCCGTCGCCCACGACCGCAATCGTTTTGCCCGGGCCCGCGCCGGCGGCGACGGCGCCGAACCATCCGGTTCCAAGAACGTCGGATGCAGCCAAGAGCGAGGCGAGGGTCGCCTCGTCCTTGGGCCGTCCTCCCGGAACGACGACGAGCGTTCCGTCGGCCAGCGGGATTCGCGCGTACTGAGCCTGGGTTCCCTGGACGAAGCCGCCGTCGACGCAACGCGACTGGTAGCCGGAGCGGCATATCTCACACGTGTTGTCGGAGAGGCAGAAGGAGCCGACGACGAAGTCGCCGACCTTCACGTTTTTCACGGCGTCCCCGACTTCGGCGACCGTTCCCACGTATTCGTGGCCCATCGGCCGTCCGCCCGACGGCTCGAGGCCGCGGTACGGCCACAGATCCGATCCGCAGATGCAGGCGGCGGCGACCTCGATGACGGCGTCGGTCGGTTCGACGACGGTGGGGACGTCGAGGTCTTCGACCCTGACGTCGCCCGGGCCGTGCATGACTGCTCCTCGCATGGAGTTTCCTTTCGAAGTTTATGGCTGTTGACGAAAGCCTATGGCTGTTGACGAAAGCCGCTGTCTGCGCCGACTCGCGCACCGCTTCGGCGGGCGGGAAGCTTCCTGCCGACGCAGCCGCTTGTCCAGCCGTTCGTTTCCGGCTGCCTGCGCGGCACAGCTCGATGTCGTCTGTGCAGCGGGCTCGGCCCTGCGCGGCACGCTCAGCGGCCGTATGTGTTCCGCCGATGTGGACTTGCATACAGTCCGATCCTAGGCTTTTCCGGCGTTCAAGGAGGCGACAATTGCCCTTGGCGGAATTCTTTCACGCGCAGGCGAAAAATCTCAGAAGAGCCGCGTCCTTTTGACATTCGCGGGTAGGACGGCGCCAAGGCGTCGCTTCGGCGCGGCGGCGCCTCCGAAATGCTGTACTCTCTAAGACGCGTGGGTTCGACGCGTGGGTTTCCCGGCGGGGCTCAGGCGCGTCGGGGCCACAGCTTCCGGTCATCGGGCGGCGGCTCCGGTTCGTCGGGGGAGGCAGACGGCTCTGGCCCGCCGAAACAACGCTGAGAAAACGCCCGAATGCCGGGCTGCGCATGCAATGCAGCGTCGATCGACGATTGACGGAGGCCGCGGCCCGGGGGAGCGAATCCACAGCGACAAGGCGAGACGCCGACGCAGAGACCTGCGCGGCACTCAAGAGAGGAATCTATGACCGAGGCGACGCGAAGCGAAGACGTCATCGAGGCCGCGGAAGAACGGAACCTCCAGCGCAGCCTGTCCAACCGCCACATCCAGCTGATCGCGCTGGGCGGCGCCATCGGCACGGGCCTTTTCCTGGGTTCGGGCGAGACGATCTCAAAGGCCGGCCCTTCGATCCTCTTGGTCTACGCGGTCATCGGCTTCATGCTGTACTTCGTGATGCGCGCCATGGGGGAGCTGCTCCTGCACAAGCTCGAGTACCGCTCTTTCCAGGACTTCGCCGCCGACATCCTCGGGCCGTGGGCCGGCTTCTTTGTGGGATGGACATACTGGTTCAGCTGGGTCGTCATCGGGATGGCCGACGTCGTGGCCATCACCGGATACTGGGAATACTGGCTCGGCGAAGACTGGCGGTGGCTCGCGATGGTCCTCACCACCGCGGTCATGCTCGCCTTGCTCGTCATGAACCTCGCCTCCGTCAAGCTGTTCGGCGAGATCGAATTCTGGTTCGCTATCGTCAAATTGGTGGCGATCGTGGCGCTTGTGGGGGTCGCTTCGTTCATGGTGATCGTCGGTTTCACTTCGCCGGACGGGACGACGGCCTCCGTCTCCCACCTGTGGAGCCACGGCGGAATGTTCCCCACGAAGTTCGCGGGATTCGTCAACGGCTTCCAGCTGGCCGTCTTCGCTTTCGTGGGAATCGAGCTCGTCGGCACGACGGCGGCAGAGACCGCCAACCCCCGCGTCACTCTGCCGCGCGCCATCAATGCGATTCCCGTGAGGATCCTCCTCTTCTACGTCGTCGCGCTCGCGGCGATCATGTGCGTGACGCCATGGAACGAGATCAATCCGAAGGTTTCTCCCTTCGTCAGCCTTTTCGGCCTCGCCGGCCTCGCGGGGGCCGCCGGGATCATGAACGCCGTCATACTTTCCAGCGCCTCGTCCTCGTGCAATTCCGGGATTTATTCGACGTCGCGAATGCTTTTCGGGCTGGCGCACAAACGAATGGCGCCCAGGGGCTTCCGCGAGCTCACCCGCGTCGGGGTCCCATGGCGCGGGCTCGTCGTCACGGTGTGCGTCATTTGCTCTGCGCATTTCCTCACTCTTTCGAGCGGGCTCCAGAGCGCCTTCAAGATCGTCGTCGCCCTGGCGTCGGTGCTCTTCCTGTTCGTTTGGTCGATCATCCTCGTCTGCCACGTCGTCTATCGGCGGCGCGACCCGAAGGCGCACGCGACGTCGGGGTACAAGATGCCCGGCTCCCACGTCATGCCGTGGGTTGTGCTCGCGTTCTTTGTTTTCATCCTCGTTGCCCTCACGCGCGACCGCGACACTTTGACGGCCTTGGCCGTGACCCCGCTCTGGTTCGGCGTGCTGGGCCTGGGATGGTGGCGCGTCCGGGGCGTCGCCCGCGCCGCATCCGAGACGTACGGCGCGAGCGGGGCGCACAGCGCAGCAGAAGAAGACCGCAAACAGCCGGATGCCGGCAAACGATCGGGTTCCGGCAAACAACCGTCTGGCAAACTGCAGGATTCTGAAGGAGGAGGAAAATAAAGTGGAACCGTTGAGCATATCGACGGCCCGCTCGGGCGACGTCGGAGAAGCCGTCGAAGTTTTGACGAGGGCCTTTCGCGAGGATCCCTTCACGTTGGCGACGATTGGGCCGCGGCAGCGGTATGAAGACGTCATTCCGCGCGCTTTTCGAGTGTTGGTCGAGGAGTTCTTCCTTCCGTGCGGACGCATTGACATAGCCAGGGACAGCGCCGGGACGGCCGTCGGGGCGGCGGTGTGGCGGG
>CAJPTB010000139.1 GCA_905373325.1 uncultured Ancrocorticia sp. | reverse complement strand
GGACACGAGGTTCCCCCGCCACACGACGTAGCGGGCGGAACCCCGGTCGAGTCCCTCCCGGGCGACGGAGAGGCCTTCTCCTTCGATTTCGGCCGCGACGCGGCCGCCGCCCACGCACTCGTGTGCGAGCCCCCCGAGGCGGTCGGCGCGGGCGCCGTGCCGAGCGCCCTGTTCGGCTCGTGCTGGCCGGCGATATACGGCGCGATCGGCTCGACTGCCCGCGACGGATACCCCGTCATAGAAGGACTTCTATCGACAGTCCACCTCGACCACTCCGAGCGCATCGCAGTGGCGCTCGACGAGCTGACGGGGACGCTGACTGCGACCTCGCACGTGACCGGCGTCGCCGACACCGCCGCGGGCAGAGTCATCGGCGTCGACACCCGGGTCGTGGACGGCGACGGCCGAGAGGTCGCCTTCTTCGCCGACCGTTTCGCCCTGCGCGGCCGCGTCGGCGAGGAACAGCTCGAGGATCCCGAGCCCCGGGCGGGGGTCGGCGACGTCGTCGACACCCCGCGCTCCGTCCTCGGCTCGGCCAAGGTCTCCGCGCCGACGGACATGACCGCCTTCGCCATCGTCTCGGGCGACTACAACCCCATTCACACGTCGCGCAGAGGGGCGAAGCTCGCCGGGCTCGACGAGCCGATCGTCCACGGCATGTGGCTGTGCGCGGCCGCGGAGTACGTGACCCAGAAGATCGCGGGAACGAGGATTCTGGGGTGGACGTACAGGATGTTCGGAATGGTCGCGCTGGGCGACGTCGTCGACGTGCGCGTCGAACGCGTCGGACGCATCCGCGACGGAGGCTTGGCCCTCGAGGTCTCGTGCACCGTCGACGGGGTTCTGGTGGCCACCGCGACGGCCGCCGTGGCCGCCCCGAGCACCGCCTACCTGTATCCCGGGCAGGGCGTGCAGTCCCAGGGGATGGCCCTGGACGAGCGCAACGAGTCGGCCGCGGCGCGGGCCGTGTGGGAGCGCGCCGACAAGCACACTCGCGAAAAGCTCGGCTTCTCGATCCTCGCTCTGGTACGCGACAATCCGCGCGAACTCGTCGCGGGCGGCGTGCGCTACCACCACCCAGAGGGCCTGCTCAACCTCACCCAGTTCACCCAGGTGGCGCTGGCCACCGTCGCCGCGGCCCAGACCGAAAGGCTCGCGGCCGAAGGCGCGCTCGTGGAAGGGGCGATGTTCGCCGGGCATTCGCTGGGCGAGTACACGGCGCTCTCGTCGTACGGGCGGGTCTTCCCGCTGGAGGCCCTTCTTGAGATCGTCTTCCAGCGCGGGTCGACGATGCACAACCTCGTTCCGCGCGACGCGCAGGGCCGCTCGAACTACCGCATGGGGGCGCTTCGCCCCAGTCAGTTCGGGGTGAGCGACGTCGTCGGCTACGTCGAGTCGATCTCAGAGGAGACGGGCGAGTTCCTAGAGGTCGTCAACCTCAACATCGAGGGCCAGCAGTACGCCGTGGCCGGAACCGGCGCGGGCCTTAAGGCCCTGGAGCGCGACGCGAACGCCCGGGCCGAGGCCGCGGGCGGCAAGCGCTCGTTCATCCTCGTTCCCGGCATCGACGTGCCCTTCCACTCGCGTGTCCTGCGCAACGGCGTGGACGACTTCCGCGAGCTTCTGGAAGACCTGCTGCCCGAGAAGATCGAGGCCGACGCACTCGTGGGCCGCTACATACCCAACCTCGTGGCCCGGCCCTTCGAGCTGACGGAGGACTTCGCGAGGCTCATCCTCGACGTCGCCCCGTCGACGATGGTGGCCGAGCTGGTCGAGGACTTCGACGGCCTGCTCGAGCGCGACCGCTACCGCGTCGTCCGCACGCTGATCATCGAGCTTCTCGCATGGCAGTTCGCCTCGCCCGTGCAGTGGATTCGCACGCAGAACGTGCTCCTGGAGGAGGGCGTGCGCGAATGGGTCGAGGTCGGCCTCGCCACCGCGCCGACCCTCGCCAACATCGGCGCGCGGACCGTCGCCCAGGCGGGCGCGGACGTCACCGTCATGAACGTCGCGAGGGATTCTCAGCGCGTCAGGCGCGAGGACGTGGCCGCAGCCCCCGTCGAGGAGGCCGCCGAGCCGCAGGCGGCCGAATCGTCCGCCGACGCAGGAAAGGCAGCGGCGCCCGCAGATTCTCAGCCGCAGGCGGCTTCCGTGCAGGACGCGCCCGCGCAAGAAGCGCCGGCCGCCCCTGCGCCTGCTGCCGCGGCGGGGCCCGTCGAGGACCTTCCTTTCACCGCGGCCGACGCGTTGGACGCGTTGCTCGCCGTCCACACGAAGCTGCGGCCCGAGCAGATCGTCGACGCCGACACCGTCGAGACGCTGACGAACGGCGTCTCCTCAAAGCGCAACCAGGTGCTCATGGACCTGACGGCGGAGTTCGGCCTGTCGTCGATGGACGGGGCCGCAGAGGCGCCCATGTCCAAGCTCCGAGCCGGGGTTTTGGCCGGCGCCCACGGATACAAGCCGTTCGGGGCGGTGTTGAGCGAGGCCATTTCCGGCCGGCTCCGCCAGATCGCCGGCGCCGCCGGCGCCAAGCCCCAGCGCGTCCCCGAATACCTTGCCTCGGCGTGGGGCCTCGGCGAGGGGTGGGCGACGCACGTCGCCACGGCCATCGTGCTCGGCTCCCGCGAAGGAAAGTCGCTGCGGGGAGGCGAACTCGCCACGATCGCGCCGTCGAAGAAGTTCGACGCGACGATCGACGAGGCTGTCGCCCAGGTGGCCGCCGCCCGCGGAATCGCGGTGTCAAAGGCCAGCTCCGGCGGCGGATCGGGGACGATGGTCGATTCGGCCGCTCTCGAAGAGATCACGGGGCAGATGACCGACGCCCTGGCGGCGACCGCCCGCGAGCTCCTCTCCCGCCTGGGCAAGGAGGCGCCCGCACAGCAGACGGACGGCGACAATGCCGACGACCTCGCGCTGCGGGCCGCGGTGTCCGCCGAGCTCGGGGACGGCTGGGAGAAGTTCGTCGCCCCCGCGTTCACCCCCGACCGCGCCGTCCGCCTGTGCGACCGCTGGGCGAGCGCCCGCGAGGACGTCGCGCGGATCGCCGCGGGGCAGGAGGTCGAAGGCAACTTCGAGTCGACCGGCGAGGAAGTGGCGAAGCAGGCCCGATGGCATGCCGAGCGCCGCCCCGAGCGCTCCGAGCGCCTCCTCGCGATCGCCGCGGCCGCGGAAAGCTCCGACCCGGGCCAGTTCAGCGGAAAGGTCGCCGTCGTCACCGGCGCCTCGCCCAGGTCGATCGCGGCGTCCGTCGCAGGCAGGCTCCTGGCGGGCGGTGCGACCGTCGTCGTCACGACCTCGCGCTTGGACTCCGGGCGCCTCAACTGGGCTGCTGAGCTCTATCGCCGCAACGCCCGCGGCGACGCCGAACTGTGGATAGTCCCCGCCAACCTCGGCTCGCTGCGCGACATCGACGCCCTCGTCGAATGGATCGGCGCCGAGCAGCGGGTGACGCTCGGCGCGGCGACCAAGGTGCTCAAGCCGGCGTTCGTTCCGGACGTCCTCTTCCCGTTCGCCGCGCCTCCCGTCCGCGGCACGCTCGACGACGCCGGGGCTGCGGCCGAAAACCAGGCCCGCGTGCTCCTGTGGGGAGTCGAGCGGCTGATCGGCGGCCTTTCCCGCATCGGCGCCGACACGCACGTCGGCCACCGCCTTCACGTGGTCCTGCCCGGATCTCCCAACCGGGGAACCTTCGGCGGCGACGGCGCATACGGCGAGGTCAAGGCGGCGCTTGACGCCGTCGCCAACAAGTGGGCCAACGAGCCGTGGGGCGCCAGGACGTCGATCGCCCACGCCCTCATCGGCTGGGTCAAGGGCACGAACCTCATGGGCCACAACGACCCGCTCGTCGCCGCAGTCGAAGCCGCTGGGGTCCGCGTGTGGAACACGGAAGAGATCGCCGAGAGGCTGCTCGATCTGTGCACCGAGGAGTCCTTGGAGTCGGCTGCCCGCGCCCCGATGGTCGTCGACCTGACCGGCGGGATGGACAAGGTCAATCTGCGCGAGCTTGCCAAGGGCCTCAAACTCCCGAGCGCGCCCGAGGAGGCCGAGGGCCCGGCCACGATCGGAGCGCTCGCCACGCCCGCGGGAGTCGCGGGCGGGCGCACCCCGGGGCGCGAGGCCTTCGCGAGCGGCTCCGCCAGGCCGGAAGACCTCGTCGTCGTCGTCGGCGTCGGCGAAGCCGGGCCGTGGGGCTCCTCGCGCACCCGCCTCGCCGCCGAACTGGGAATCCAGGGCACTGGCGAGGTCGAGATGACCGCGGCGGGCGTCCTCGAGCTGGCCTGGATGATGGGCCTGCTCGAATGGCACGACACACCCAAGTCGGGCTGGTACGACGCTTCGGGAAGCATTGTCCCCGAAGAGGAGATCTACGAGCGCTATCGAGACGAAGTCGTGGCCCGCTGCGGCATTCGCTCCTTCGTCGACGACGGCCCGCTCGCAAACCTCGGGTCCATCGACATCGAGGAGGTGCGTCTGGATTCCGACGTGACCTTCGCCGTCGCCGACGAGGCCGCCGCAAACGCCCTTGTCGAGGCGGACCCCGAGAATACCTCTGCCGCGTTGGTCGACGACGAATGGACCGTGACCCGCAAGGCCGGGGCGCTGACCTACGTTCCGCGAAGGGCGACCCTCAGCCGCACCGTCGGCGGCCAGTTCCCCGACGGCTTCGACCCCGCGCACTGGGGGATTCCCGCGTCGATGATCGAGTCCGCCGACCGCATGGCCATCTGGAACCTCATGACCACGGTCGACGCCTTCGTCGGAGCCGGGTTCACCCCCGGCGAGCTGTTGCGCAGCGTCCACCCGAATGAGGTGGCCTCCACCCAGGGCACGGGATTCGGCGGAATGTCCTCGATGCGGCAGTTCTACCTCGACAGGTTCACGGGCCGCTCGCGCCCGCAGGACCTCCTGCAGGAGACCCTCGGCAACGTCATCGCCGCGCACACGATGCAGTCCTACGTGGGCGGCTACGGGTCGATGATCCACCCGGTCGGCGCGTGCGCCACCGCGGCCGTCTCCGTCGAAGAGGGAGTCGACAAGATCGTCTGCGGCAAGGCGACCTTCGTGGTGGCCGGCGGAATCGACGACATCGGACTGGAGTCGATCACCGGGTTCGGCGACATGACGGCGACGGCGGACTCGGCGGCCATGGCCCGCCAGGGCATCGACGAGCGCTTCTACTCTCGCGCGGGCGATCTGCGCAGGGGAGGCTTCGTCGAGGCGCAGGGCGGCGGAACCGTGCTGCTCGCACGCGGCGACTTCGCGTTGGAGACGGGCCTGCCCGTTCTGGCCGTCGTGGCCCACGCGCAATCCTTCGCCGACGGCGCCCACACGTCGATCCCCGCGCCGGGGCTCGGCGCGCTGGCCGTCGGCCGCGGAGGCAAGGACGCGCGCTTCGTCAAGAGCCTGGCCGCCCTGGGGCTCACCCCGGACGACGTTTCGGTGGTCTCCAAGCACGACACCTCGACCAACGCGAACGACCCCAACGAGGCCGAGCTGCATGTGCGGCTGGCAAAGGCCATCGGGCGCACCGAGGGCAACCCGCTTTACGTCGTGTCGCAAAAGTCGCTGACGGGCCACGCGAAGGGCGGCGCCGCGCTGTTCCAGCTCGCCGGACTGACGCAGATCCTCGGCGTCATGTGAGCCTGGCCCACTGAGCCACTGACCGCGCGTTCGCACGGTAGGCGCCCAGGACACTGCACCCTGACAGTGCGTCCTGGA
>CAJPTB010000138.1 GCA_905373325.1 uncultured Ancrocorticia sp. | reverse complement strand
CCCCCCCGCTTTTCGAGACCCCGTTTTTCGAACCTCGTTATTCGACCCCTTGTCTCCCCTCGCTTTTCGAACCGCCTTTGGATCCCTCGCCCCAGTCCGACCGCCGGACGAGGATTCCTTCGCCATGGTTTGTTAAGTAGAATTGCCAGCATGTTCACGTACCAGTCCCTGGTTTTCAAAGTTCACGGGGCGTCCCATGATTTGCTCAACGCGCGCGCAACGGTGGAAAACACGCTCAGATCGATAGCCAAGCAGGCTGGTCTTCACGTCGTCGACTCGGTCACCCATCTGTTCTCCCCTCAAGGCATAAGCGCCGCGCTGCTCCTGTCCGAATCCCACGTTGCCATGCACACATGGCCGGAGGAAGGCGGAGGCTACATCACCCTCACCACATGCAAACCTGTGGACGAACAGAATGCAGAACAAATGGAAGAATCGATTCGGACGGCGTTTCACGCAACGAAAGTCACTAGGAAAACGGTGAATGTCTGATGTCGAAGAAAAAGGTACGGCTAGGCCTCAATGAGAAACTGAAGGGTTCGCAGGGCACATACACGGTCAGAGGAAACCTGAGTCTCAGAACGTGGGATCGCGAGGACAATCGCTACTACGACTGGGAAGAGTGGGAACTGATCTCCTTCAACAAGGGAGACGTCTGGCTCGAATGCGACCACTTCAATCGCGAGATCTCCCTCTATGAGCCGATCCGCATGCCCGAGGAGCTTCCCAATCCCGAGACGCTCACCGTCGGCGAACGGATCCGCATCACGCTCCCCGGAGGTTCCAGCGTCCGGGCGAAGGTCGAAGAGGCTGCGGTCGGCGAAGTCACGGCCACGGAGGGGACGACGCGCTACGACGTCCACGCGGGCGACAAAATCGCTTACGCAGTGCTCAGATACCACGACGACAACGGCGTCATGGGGCAACTGAACATTGAGACGTACAACGGCGCCGAGCTTGCCTGCTACACGAAAACCATCCTGAGCGAGGAGAGCCAAATTCTCCTTTTCGGCAAGAGGCTCCTGCCGCGCTCGGGCAAATACTCCGGCATGCTCGGCGTCGTCGCTATGATTCTCGCGGTCATAGCCGTCGTTGTCATCGTCAGCTTCATCGCATCGAAGGCGACCGAGGACGAAACCGACGACACTTACAGCCCCGGGACCGACACCGAAAACACCTACGACCCAGACGGCGGCTATTATCCCTATCACCGCCCTGTCTACAGGCCCAGGTACGGCAACGACGGCGGCGGATACCGCCCCGTCTACAGGCCCAGGTACAGCAACAACGACGGCGGCGGATACCGCCCACGCAGCGTCTACGGCGGGGGCGGAGGCGGCATAGGGAAATAATCGCCGGCCTCTTTTCCACACCCGCGCATTTACATCCGTCTGCAGCCTCTTTTACACCCGCAGCCTATTGCACACGAAAGGAAATCCATGTTCTCATCCACGATCCTCGCGGACACCGTGCTTCACGACGTCGACACCTTCGGATTCGGCTGGGCCTCGATACTGAGCACGATCCTCTACGCCGTTCTCGGCTTCGCGCTGCTCATCCTCTTCGCGGTCGTCACCAACTTTCTGTTCAAACTCGACATTCGCAAAGAGCTCGTCAAAGACGACAACGTGGGAATGGGAGTGGCGATCGCGGGGCTGGCCATAGCCACTGCGATCATCATCGCGGGGACGATCAGCAGCTGATGCCCGACTCGAAGGCGTCCCGCGCGGAGAACACCACCCTTTTCGCGGCCGCGCTGCTCGTCGCCGTCGGCGGTTTGGTTTACGAGCTGATCCTCGGGACGACGGCGTCGTACCTCATCGGCGACTCGATCACCAGCTTCAGCCTCGCGACGGGCATCACCCTTTTTGGGATGGGCATCGGCTCGCTGCTGGTCAAATACATCCGCTGGCGGCCTTCCACGAGCTTCGCGGTCAACGAGATCGCCCTGGGGTTCATCGGCGGAAACTCGGTCCTCATCCTTCACCTGGCTTTCACGTTCACCAAGCTGCACTGGGCCGCCTTTTCCGCCATAAGCCTGGCGATCGGCGTCCTCATCGGCCTGGAAATCCCCCTGCTGGTGAAGATGTTCGCAGCCTTCGGGCGAAAGTCGTCGGTTGAGCTGCTGAGCAAGGTGCTGGCCATCGACTACTTCGGGGCCCTCGTGGCTTCGCTCGTCTTCCCCTTGCTTTTGCTTCCCCAACTGGGGCTCATGCGCAGCGCCTACCTTGTGGCCACACTCAACATCGCCGTCGCAGTCGCCATCCTCTTCAGACTGAAAAGCTCAAAGAGGCTTCTCGCCTCGAGCATCGCCGTCGCGGTCGCGCTTCTGGGGATGTTCGCCGGCGCAAGCTACTTCGAGAAGGCGATCGACGCCGAGGCCTACCGGGACCCCGTCCTCGTTTACGAGCAGTCTCCCTACCAGAAGATCGTCGTCACGAAATACGGCGAGGATCTGCGCCTCTACCTCAATCGCCAGCTGCAGTTTTCCAGCCTCGACGAGGTCCGCTACCACGAGACCTTGGCAGCCAGCGCCTTGACGTCCGTCAAGGACCCGCGCAACGTCCTCGTACTCGGCGGGGGCGACGGGCTGTTGGCTCGCGAGCTTCTCAAGTACCCCAGCGTCAGACGGGTGACCGTCGTCGACATCGACGCGAAAGTCACGGACCTCGCGAGAAACAACCGTCTGCTCAAGGAGGTCAACAAAGGGGCGCTGAGCGATCCGCGCGTCAAGGTGGTCAACGCCGACGCCTTTCGCTTCGTCGACGACGCGAAAGGCACGTACGACGCCGTTCTCATCGACCTCGTCGACCCCTCGAACGAGCGGATGGCCAAGCTTTACTCGAAACAGTTTTACCGAAATGTCTCCGAAAGGCTGAGTCCAAAGGGGGTCATGGTCACCCAGGCGACGTCGTCTTTCTTCAGCCCGCACGCATTCCACATCGTGGCGAACACGGTCCGCGCGGGCCAATCCGGATACGCCGTCTTCCCCTTCTCGCACAACATTCCCTCTTTCGGAGAGTGGGGATTCGTCCTTTCGACGAAGAATCCGAGCGCGCTCCTCAAGCAGCCGCTGGCTCCGGGCACCTCCTATCAGAACAAGGAGCTGCTTGCCTTCATGATCCGCACGCAGCCGCCGAAAGTGCCGAAAACCGAGGTTTCGACCCTGCTCGAGCCGCGGATCATCGACGCCTACGAGTCCGACATGCGGCAGTGGCGTTACTACTGACCCTCGGGTTGGGAGGCTCCCCGAAGGCCGGTTCGGCTAGACTTTTTCGAAAGCGGCGACGACGGCGCTTCTCGAACCAGGCCGCGGCCGAGGTCGCAGCTGCGCGGCGGATATCGGGTCTGGAGGTTCGCCCAACGCAAGCGACTCGGCAGGCCGTCGCGCACTAGAGCGTCGTCGCGTCTAAGCGCACCCAAGCGCTGCAGCGTCTAAACGACAGGAGAAACATGGACATCGCGGTCATCGGCTCGAACAACGTCGATCTCATCACTTATATCAACCGAATGCCCCGCGAGGGCGAGACCCTCGAAGCGCCGAAATTCCAGATGGGCTGCGGAGGGAAGGGGGCAAACCAGGCGATTGCGGCCGCGCGGCTCGGTTCGAGCGTGCTCATGCTCACCAGAGTCGGCAACGACGTATTCGCGGAAAACACCGTCGCGAACTTCGCCGCAAACGGCGTGGACACCGCACACGTGCTGAGAACCGAAGCGTCCTCCGGCGTCGCGCCGATCTTTGTGGACCCCGAAGGTCGCAACTCGATCCTCATCGTCAAGGGCGCCAACGGCCTCCTTTCGCCCGAGGACGTCGCCGACGCCGCCGAGGATCTCGCTAAAACCAAGCTCATCGTGCTCCAGCTCGAAATCCCCCTCGAAACGGTCTATGCGGCGATCGAATTCGGCAACGCGCGAGGGATACCGGTTCTCCTCAACCCCGCCCCCGCGCATCCCGAGCTGGACCTGGACCACATCAAGGGGTGCGACTATTTCATGCCGAACGAGTCGGAGCTGGCGCTGCTGACCGGCATGCCGGTGGAAAACCCCGAACAGGCGGAGGAGGCGGCGCGGAGCCTGCTCGACGCCGGAATCCGCAACATCGTGGTCACGCTGGGTTCGCGCGGAGCCCTGTGGATCAACGAATCGCAGACGAAACGAATTCCCGCCGCACCCGTCGCCGCCGTCGACACCACGGGCGCCGGCGACGCTTTCATCGGCTGCTTCAGCCACTGCCTCGTCTCCGGCAACGATTTGACCGGCGGCGATTTGACCGGCGGCGATTCGGCAAGCTCCGACCGCGACATGGCGGCCCCCGGCGACGTCGAATCGGCGCTGACCGCCGCATGCCGTTACGCAGCCGACTCCGTGACGAGGCTGGGAACCCAAACCTCGTATGCCACCCGCGAAGAGTTCATGGCAAAAACTGACTGAGCGAAACTCGCGTCAAGGGGCGATCACGTTAACGAGGCCGCACGCCAAAACTAGGCGCACGGTACACGAGGGCGCGCGCCGAACCGAAGTGCACGGTACACGAGGGCGCGCGCCAAACCGAAACACGCGGTGCACGGACATTGAAAGGCCGGGGGCGACGTGCCCCCGGCCTTGCGGATCCTCCGGCGAGAAACCGGAGCCTCGCCGAACGAAAGAGCGCAAACAGTGCGATTGTGCGCCCAGGTCTCTGCGTTCTAGCGGACTTTGCGCCGTCACTGCCGTTCGTCGCCGATCGCGGCGCGTCGGCCAGTCCGCCCCGCGGCAGCTCAGCGGTTGTCGGCGGCCGACCTCAACATCCAGGCCTGCTTCTCCAGTCCCGTGGCGATGCCGATGAGCATATCGTTGCTCAGGTGGTCGACGTCGTCGACAGGGTCCAAGGTGGCCTTGATTCGGTCGGAAACCGTCATGAGCAGCTCCTCGAACTGCGAGTAAACCTCGTCCACGCTGAGAAAGCTCGCGTCGAACTGCTTGAGGCCCGAGGAGGCCGCGACGGTCGCGGCGCGGGCGTCGGGAACTCCGCCGAGGGCGGCAAGGCGTTCGGCGACGTCGTCGGAAGCCACACGGACTTCGTCGACGATCTCGTCAAGCTGCAAGTGCAGCGCGCGGAAACGTGTGCCCTTGATGTTCCAGTGCGCCTGCTTGCCCAGCAGGCTGAGATCGGTTAAATCGACAAGGGCCTGTTGAAGCGCCTTCTCGACGACGGGAGAAAGCTGCTGGTTAGTCATGTTCGCTCCTTTTTCCGCGAGCGCAGGATTCGCGCCCGCTTCTTAAACTTGAATGATTCTAGTTTATTCTTGTTTGGCGGTTGAGTCCACCACGACATCAGGCTATCGCGTCACACCGACGCCGTTTGGAGGCTGCGGCGTTCCCTCAACGCGCGAACGTGGGCCCCGACCGATCGCGGGGCCCACACGCATCAGGCCGCATTCCTGCACCTCGGCAGCGCTCGCCTGCCGCGTTGCCCCGCCGCATTTCAGCAACGTTCGCCCGCCGGAGGAGGACCCGCTTACAGATCCGCGATCTCCGCCGAGACGAACCAGGCAGCCTGGTACGGCGCGAAATCAATGCGCGGGAGCCGCAGATCCCAGGAGTACCCGCCCAGGAGCTCTTGGGCGTCGAAGCCCAGCCGCCGGGCGAGGACGTCGTGGCGCAGCGCCACAGTCTCGCCGGTGAAGTTGTAGACCTGAACCATCGTCCCCAAGGGGTGGTCCCTTTCGAGGACCAAGAGACGATGCTCCGGGCTCTCCACCGGGATCGAGGGAACCGAGGCGTGCAGCTGAGTGGTGGCTGCACGCACGGTTAAGATGTGGCG
>CAJPTB010000137.1 GCA_905373325.1 uncultured Ancrocorticia sp. | reverse complement strand
AGGGGGTCGCGAAGCTCGTCGTCGGGCGCGTGGAGGGAGATCGCCAACGTCACGGGCATGCCCTGCTCGGCGAGCTTCTCGATGAGCGGCACCATTCCCACGGTTGAAACCGTGACGTTGCGGGCTGACAGGCCGAAGCCCGCGGGCGAAGGCTCAATGATCCGCCGGAGGGCCTTGAGCACCTGTTTCCAATTCGCAAGGGGCTCGCCCATGCCCATGAACACGACGTTGGTCAGGCGGCACGGCTCGCCGAGGTCGCCTCGCGCGGCGGCGAGCATCCCGCAGCGGACCTGTTCGACGATTTCCCCCGCGGACAGGTTGCGAGTGAGCCCTCCTTGGCCGGTTGCGCAGAATGGGCACGCCATCCCGCATCCGGCCTGGGAAGAAATGCACAAGGTTGCCCTGTCAGGGTATTTCATGAGCACCGTTTCGACCATTGCGCCGTCGAACATCCGCCACAGGGATTTGACCGTGAGGCCGCGGTCTGCGGTCAGGTCGCGGACTTTCGTCAGCAGCGGGGGAAAGAAAGTTGACACGAGGCCCTCGCGGCCCCGCGCGGGAAGGTCGGTCATACGCTCAGGGTCGACGTCAAAATGCTCGAAGTAGTGTCTCGACAGCTGATCGGCCCGAAAAGCCGGAAAGCCCGCCTTTGCCGCCCTGTCTTTCCTTTCGGCGAGGTCGAGGTCTGCCAGGTGCTCGGGCGGCTTTCCCCTGCGCGCCTCCGCGAACGAGAGCAGCGGACGCGGCCCCGATTCGACGGCGGGCATGACTTGGCGGCCGCCGCGGCCGGGCGCGTTTTGGCTCGATTGGGCCTGGGAAGATGGTGGCGTCATAACTCGCCCATTCTCTCACGGTAGGCTCGCTCGTTCGCAACGGCCCGACTGTCGAATGAGGCACGTTGCGTGGAACGAATCAAGATTCTGTGCAGGCGGACGCAACGGAAAATTGCGCACCCTTCCGCCGGTGAGCGATGCTTGCGGAGGGCTGGCCGTCTGCCGTATGGGGATTACGTACTATATGGGGATTGAGTACTGTATGAGGTTGTTTCGTCAGCGTTTCCAACTCGCCGACGGTGAAGAGCATACCAGATTACGAGATCGTTACATTACTTGATCGTCGTATTGTTTCCCACAGGGGATTCGCTTGCCGAACCGCGGGAAGTGTGCCTTGCGGCGTATCGCAGACTTTTCGACAGCGGGCCCTGTCCAGAGGCAAAACAAGGGCCCGGCGGCAGTCAGAGGCCTGCCAGCCCAAGGGGCATGGCGAGTCGACGGCGTCATCTCGCAAACGGCGCGGTCATCACCGCGTAACAGACCGGCGCCCACATGAGGATCGAGTCGATGCGGTCGAGCATTCCTCCGTGGCCGGGGAAGATGGAACCCATGTCCTTGACCTCTAAGTCGCGTTTGAGAAGCGACTCGGACAGGTCTCCGACGGTCGAGCAGAGCACGGCTGCGATCCCTACGAGCATGGCGACCGGCCACGGACGCTCCAGCACCGAGCCGACCAGAACGAAGGCGAGCGTGACAGCCGCAACGAGAGAGCCGGCAAAGCCCTCCCAAGACTTCTTGGGCGAGACGGACGGGCTCATCGGATGGCGTCCCCACAGCACGCCGAATGCCCAACCGCCGGTGTCGGAAAAGGCGGGCATGAGGACAAGCAGGGCCACCATCCACTCTGCTCGCGGAAGGCCTGCGAGCGCCACGGCGAAAGAGCCCAGCAGGCCGACCCATCCCAGGGCGAAAACGGCGGCTGCGGCGTCGCCGGACCAGGAGCCCGGGCTCCTCCCCCTTTCCGCCCAGCGCCAGAGAATGACCGCGACGGCTGCCACGCAGTATGCGGCAAGCCCGGCGAGCGGGCCTCTCGCCCACGTCGCGCCGACCATCGCGAGGATCCCGCACCACAGGGGCAGCAGGGGAATGCGGCGCCCCTTGTTGAGAAATGCCCCGGCGACTTCCCACAGGGCCACGCACAAGGCGGCGGCCACGAGCACGACGAAGACCTCTATGCGCCACAGGACGCTGAAAGCAACGAGGCCCAAAAGCCCAAAGGCCACGGGGACCGCCGCTTTGAGATTCCTTCCAGCTTTAGACGCCGACGGCTCGGGCGGCTTGGGCGGGTGGGGCGCCAGCCGAGACGTCAGATTGCGCAACTCGCCCATCGTCGTCTCAGACCTCGAGGAGTTCCTTTTCCTTGCCTTCGAGCACTTTGTCCACCTGCTCGACGTGGCGCTTCGTCAACCCGTCGAGCTTCTCCTCGGCGCGCTTGACGTCGTCTTCGCCGGCGTCGCCGTCCTTCTTGATCTTGTCGAGGGTTTCCTTGGCCTTGCGGCGAATCCCTCGAATGGCTACGCGCGCCTCCTCAGCCTTGTTCTTGGCGAGCTTGACGTAATCGCGGCGTCGCTCTTCCGTGAGAGCGGGAAGGACGACGCGGATCAGATTGCCGTCGTCGGTGGGGTTGACTCCCAGATCGGACTCGCGCAGGGCCTTGTCTATGGACGCCATGGCCGACCGGTCGAAAGGAGTGATCAAAACAGTGCGCGCCTCGGGAATCGCAATGGTTCCCAGCTGCTGCAAGGGGGTCGGCGCACCGTAATAGTCGACGAGGATCGCGTTGAACATCGCGGCATTGGCTCTGCCTGAGCGGATGCCGCTGAATTCATTTCGCGCGACCTCGACGGTCTTTTCCATTTTTTCCTCGGCTTCGAGGAGCGTCTCGTCAATCATGGTTGTCCTTTTCTGCTCGAAAGCTGACCAAGCGCTATCTGGATGCCGATACAAGCGTACCGATCTTTTCGCCTCGCAGTGCGCGCGTGACGTTGGTGGACTCGCCCATTCCGAACACCCGCATGGCCACGTCGTTGTCCTGGCACAGCGAGAAGGCCGCGGCGTCTACCACCCTCAAACCCTGTGAAATCGCCTGTTCGTAGGTGATGAAATCCAGTTTGACCGCATTGGGATTCGTCTTCGGATCCGCGGTGTAGACTCCGTCGACGCCGTTCTTTCCGACGAGGATCTCGTCGCAGTGAAGCTCGGCCGCACGCTGCGCAGCCACCGTGTCGGTTGAGAAGTACGGCATTCCCGCGCCCGCCCCGAACACAACGACTCTCCCCTTTTCGAGGTGGCGAACGGCCCGCAGCGGAATGTACGGCTCGGCCACCTGGGTCATTGTGATGGCCGTCTGAACCCGGCAGGGAATTCCGGCGCGCTCAATGAAGTCTTGGAGGGCGATGGCGTTCATGACGGTGCCGAGCATGCCCATGTAATCCGCGCGGGCACGGTCCATTCCCCGCGCCTGCAACTCGGCGCCGCGGAAAAAGTTGCCTCCGCCGACGACGATGGCCACCTGCACGCCGTCGCGGACCGCCTCGGCGATCTCCGACGCCACTCGGGTGAGCACGTCGGCGTCCAGTCCGACCGCCCCTCCGCCGAACATTTCCCCGGACAACTTGAGAAGGACCCTTCTCCTGCGTTTGCCGTCGGGGCCAGAATGAATCGCTTCCGCCACCTCGTGTCCTTCCCTCGTCCGTCAGATGGGTTCAATGCCAGGTTCAAGAGTAGCAGCGCGCGGGAATGCCGGCGAAGCAAGCAATGCGGCCCACCCGGGTTCGAGTTGAAGGGAAACCCGAGCCCGGGCGGGAGTCTTGCGGCGAGTCAGACGGCCTTAAGCCTGCCCCACGCTTCGTGGTATTCGAGCGGCTCCACTTCAGGGCAAGTCTCGGGCCCTCCGGGCCATTCGCCCCTCCACACGCCCGACTTTCCGCGCTCGCGCGAACCCACGAGGTGCCCGTCGACCATTCCTATGGCCAACATGAGGGCGAAGCACGTCGTCGGGCCGACGAAGCGAAACCCGCGCCCGCGCAAGGCGGCCGCCATCGCCGAAGATTCGGGGGTGTGCTGGGGAATGTCCTCGGACCGCTCAGGGAAAATATTGACCTCGGGCTGAAACGACCAAACGAAGGACGGAAGCCCTCCGGATTCTCGTAGCGCGAGGGTCGCCCGGGCATTGCGTATCGTCGCCTCGATTTTCACTCGGTTGCGAATGATGTCGGGGTTGGCCAGAAGCCGTTCAACGTCTTTTTCGCCGAACTCGGCCACGGCCTCGGGGTCGAATCTTGCGAAGGCATCCCGGAAGGCCTCTCTTTTGCGCAGCACCGTCAGCCACGAAAGGCCTGCCTGGAAGGCTTCAAGGCACAGCCTTTCGTAGATGCCGGCCTCCGTGCGCACGGGCATGCCCCATTCTTCCGCGTGGTACGCGGCCAACAGCGGGTCTGCGGCCGCCCATTGGGGAATCTTCGCCAAGGCCTCGGCCGTTTCCGGCGACGCCTCTCCCCCGGAGGCTCCTCCGGCGCGGTTCTTTTCCTTCCCGCGCACTTGCCCGGCCGTTTTTCGCTCCTGCTCGTTCATGCCCTCCACCTTAGAGCGGCAAGAAAGCCTCCGGCGGCCCCAAGCGTCGGTCTGTGGACAGGCCCTACGTCGCCGATGTCTGTGGACCAGTCCAGACCAGCGGCGTTCGCGTCCGGCATCTTTTCCAAACAAAGCCATTCAGACGCGTTGAGCGGTTCACGCCGACGTCGTTCCCGCCCGCAAGCCTCCTCAAACCAAAACGGCTCTCGTCTACGAATCCGTTCAAATCGAACTCGTTTCATTCTGCGCGGCGGCACGAGTCCGCGCGACGGCACAAGTCTGCGCGTCGGCACGAGTCTGGGCGACGGCACAAGTCTGCGCGTCGGCCCAAGTCTGCGCGTCGGCACAAGTCTGCGCGTCGGCACAAGTGCGCGCAGCGGCACGAGCCTGCGCGACGGCGCACATCACGCGGTCGGCGCAAGACGCTCGGCGTCCGATGACGGAGCCCGCCGACCCGGAGCGTGACACAATTGTGTGCATGCGCGCCATCATGACAGTCACGGGACTCGACCACACGGGAATCATCGCCGCGGTCTCGGGGGCCTTAGCCGAGCGGGACGTCAACATCACGAACGTCTCACAGACGCTTATGGGAAATTACTTCACCATGATCCTTCAGATCGACTTCGACGACGACGCCCTTCCGCTCGTCGACCTTCAGCGAACTATGACCGACGTCGGCAAGGCCGAAGGCCTGGAGATTCGGATCCAATCCGAAGCGATCTTCGACGCCATGCACAAACTGTAGGCACGGGGAACAAACGGCAGACACAACGAAACAATGGACACAGCAAGCAATATTCTCGAAACGATCGAGATGATCTCGGAAGACCGTCTCGACATTCGGACCGTGACGATGGGGATCTCGCTCCTGGATTGCGCCGACTCTGACGGGAGGCGGGCCAGAAGGCGCTGCTGCGAACGCATCGCCAGGCGCGCCGCCGATTTGGTTTCGGTGTGCGAGGCAATCGAGACGGAACTCGGCATACCGATCATCAACAAGCGCGTCTCCGTCACTCCGATCGCGCTCGTGGCCGCCGCGTCGCGCGAATCCGACCTGACGCCTTGGGCTCAGATGCTCGACGAGGCCGCGGCCGCCGTCGGCGTCGATTTCATCGGCGGGTTCTCGGCTCTCGTCGAAAAGGGGGCGACGGCGAGCGACCTCGCCCTCATCGATTCCATCCCAGAGGCCCTGTCCTCGACGAAGGTCGTCTGTTCATCGGTCAACGTGGGGTCCTCTCGCGCGGGAATCAACATGGACGCCGTCCGGGCCATGGGCGAGGCGATCACGGCCTCCGCCCGAGCCACCGAAAACGGGCTGGGGGCGGCCAAGCTCGTCGTCTTCGCCAACTCCGTGGGCGACAACCCGTTCATGGCGGGGGCGTTCCATGGGGTGGAGGAGCCGGAT
>CAJPTB010000136.1 GCA_905373325.1 uncultured Ancrocorticia sp. | reverse complement strand
GAGCCTGTGGTCCCACACGACGTGGGCCAGGGCCTTGACGTCGTCGGGGAGGACGTAGTTGCGGCCCTGCGAGAGGGCCCACACGCGGACGGCGCGAACCATCGAGATCGCGCCGCGCGTGGAGACTCCGACCCGCACGTCCTTCGACGCGCGGGTCGCCTCGACGAGATTCTGGACGTAACCGAGCACCGCTTCACTGGCGAAGTTGTTCGCCGCCCTGCGCGACATCTCATCGACCGCGCTGGTTGAAATCACCGGAGGAAGGTCCTTCGAACGGTCCGGCGAGGCCGCGCCCTTGAGGATCTCCACTCCCGCGGCGTTCTGGGGGTATCCCACGGAGGTCTTGACGAGGAAGCGATCGAGCTGCGCCTCGGGCAGCGGGTATGTTCCGGCCTGCTCCACGGGATTCTGCGTGGCAATCACCATGAAGGGACGCCCGGTCTCGTGGGCCACGCCGTCGACCGTCACGCGGGACTCCTCCATGACCTCCAAGAGGGCGGACTGGGTTTTGGGCGAGGCGCGGTTGATCTCGTCGGCGAGGACGATCGAGGCGAAAATCGGCCCTTTGTGGAAGTTCCATTCGCCGGTTTTTTGGTCGTAGATCGTCACGCCCGTGATGTCGGACGGAAGAAGGTCCGGGGTGAACTGGATGCGCGAATGCGTGCCTTGCACAGTTGCCGCGATCGACCTGGCGAGAGCCGTTTTGCCGGTTCCCGGGGCGTCTTCGAGAAGCAGGTGGCCCCCCGCGAACATCGCTGTGAGGGCGAGGCGAATGACGTCGTCCTTGCCCAGAAGCGCACGGCCGACGTTGCTGACGATCCTCCCGAACGTCTCCGCGAACCACGCGGCGTTCTGCTCGGTCACCTGTTCTTGTTGTTGAGTCATGTTCTTCCTGTCGATCTTTCTCGCGCTTTTTCACGCCCGCGGCGTGCGGAACGCGGCGGCCTCGGGCGGCAAAGCGAGGACCTCCTGGGGGAGGCGCCCGCCCACCGCGCCTCCCGGATCGGAGCGCCAGGCAACGGAGTACATGCCCACGCGCTCGCCCGGCATGAGGTCGTTGCAGCGCTGGTCGCTGTCAATCTCTTGCGGGGAGGTCTGCCTGACCCTGATGCAGTACCTGACCGGCCCCAGTCCGACGTCGTCGATCTTCACCGAGTTCTTCGAGAAATCGACGGACTTCGACTTCTTGATGCCGCTTCCCGTTATGGTGTATTCGCCGGAGGACCCGTTGTGCGAGCCTCCGCTCCACGTGCAGATGACGTCGTCGTCTCCGGGCTCCTCCCAGCCGCAGGAGAACGTGTCCGGCGGCGTCGGCTTGCCGTAGGGGACGACGGCGTTGGACGAGGAGACGAGGCTCGTGCGGTTCTCCGAGACGGTGCGCGCCCGGAACTGAAGCTTGACGCTCTGTCCGTTGGGCAGGCCGCGAACGATCTGGCCCCCGCCGTCGATCCGGTTCCAAGAGCCTCCGCCGTTGGTCGAATACTCGTAGACGAGCTCGGATTCGCGCCAGCCGTTGGTCGCCGATCCGCGGGGCGCATTCGTGATGCTCACCTCGCCCGAGGTTCCCGTCGCCTCGATGCGGCCTCCCGCAGGGGCGCTGAGCGACCCCAGGATCCGAACGGAGCCGGCGTTTGCCGCCGTGGACGAGTTCGGGTTCCTGCTGTTGTAGGCCGTGACGGTGAAGCTCACGGGCTGGCTCGAGTAGGCGATGTCCATGACGACGGAATTCTTGTTGCCCGCGACCGTCACGCTCTCGCCCGTGCTGGCCTGCACGGTGTAGGACTCGATCGTCCTGCCGTTGCTCGGCGCGCTCGTCCAGCGCACGGTCGCCTGGCCCTTGCCGTCGCTGCCCGACTTGTTCACCGACGTGTTCTCGACGTTCGCAGAGAAGGCGCCTGGGCGGCCGAAGGGCGTGACGGGCGCCGAGGGCGCGGACGGCTCGGACTGCCCCTGCCTGTTCGTGGCCACGAGGGTCGCTTGAACCGAAGTCCCGTTGGGGACGCGGACGGTCGCCGACGTCGCGCCCGGGGCAAGTTGGACGGACTGGCCCGGGGTGACGTTGAGCGTCAACGCCGTCACCGGGCTGCCGTCGGAAGACACGCGGTTCCACGAGAAGGTCACGCTGCCGTCGCCGGGAGTCGCCGTCAGGCCCGCCGGCCGGTTCGGCACGATGTCCATGAGCACGGGCGCCGACCGCGTCGGCGTCGAAGCGCCGACCGCGTTGTAGGCCGTGACCTCGAATACGTGGTCGATGCCGAGAGTCCGCCCGTCCAGCTGGCATTGGGTGACCGCGCCGCAGTGCTTTTCGTCGCCCTGCGTCACGTCGCGGACCACGACGTCGGTCACGGGCGAGCCGTTGAAATCGATGACCTTCCACATGACGGTCGCGGAGTTCTTGTTCGTCACCCGCGCGCCAAGGATCTGCACCGGAGACGGCTTGCCCAGGACCGAGAGCTTGAACTGGCCGCGCACCGACCTTTCGGCCAGCCCCGTGGCGTCCATAAGCTGATAGGAGACGTAAATGTCCCCCGTCACGTCGGGCGGAATCGACACGGAGACGACGGTTCCCGAGGAGGAGGCCTTGACTCCCCCGACCTTGCTCGAAACGGTGGGTTGGCCGGCTATCGACAGGGGCTTGTCCGGGAAGGGGTTGACGGCGAACTTGGACACGTCGACCTTCGCCGTGCTCCCCGCCTTCACGGTCTCCTCGTAGGAGGCGACCTGGATGAGCGGTCTGTCCGTCTTGACGATCGTCACGGGAACCTGGCCCTTGACCGAATTGTGCCCGTCGTCGATCGACACTTCCACGGCCCCCGCGGAGCCGGGCTGCGACTCGGCGTCGGCCTTGACGGAGAGCACGGACCCGGAGACCTTGGCGTCGATCCCCTTCGGAGCCTTGACCACCTTGTACGTGAAGTCCTTCGGATCGTCGCCCCGGTCCTGGTCGGTCGTCATCGCCGCCAGGTTCGCCGAAACGGGCTTCGTCGATCCGGCCTCGACCTGCACGGGCGTCGGCGTGAACTCCGGCGGACGGTTGCCGGACGGCTTGACCTCGACCGGAAGCTGCAAGGTCCTGACCAGGCCGCTGCCGTCGTTGCGGTCCTTTCCGTCCGTGACCTCGAGGGTGATCATCGTCGGGCCGGAAAAGTCCGACTGCGAGGTGAAGGTGATCGTCCGCTCGTCCGTGTAGAGAGGGTCGCCGTTCCATCCGACCGAGGCGACGACCTTGCTGGGGTCGGTCATGATGACGGACCTGCCCGAGCGCGTGAGGATGTAATCGTTGATTTTGATCTTCTTCGGCTTCCCGGCCTCGGCGACGATCGTCTTCGACGTGTCGACGACAGGCTCGGTCTGCCTGGCCGGGGGCACGCGCACGACGGCGGCCGATTCCATCCCCGTCGAGTCCTTCACCTTGTACAGGACGATCCGCGCCTTGTCGGAGGTCTTGATGGTCAAGGACTTGTCGGAGTTGACGGTCACGCCCTCGTCGTCGGATTCGACTTTCTCGTCGTAGACGTCGCCGTCGGGGTCGGTGTCGTTGGCGAGCACGTCGACCCTCACCTTGTCCTTGCCGAAGGCCTTGTCCCGACTCACCGAATCGTCGCGGGCGATGGGCGCCAGCGCGGGGGCGTCGGGCGAGACGTTGACCGTCAGCAGGCCCTCCGCGAATCCGCCCCTGCCGTCGGTTATCCGGTAGGAGACGGGATAGGACCCCGCCGTTTTGGGCGTTTTGACGATGACCTCGTTGCGCCGCTCGGAGACTTTGAGGTCCTTGGCCTTGCTCTTGGCCGAACCGGCCACGAGCTTCGGCGTGTCGCCGCTGTCGGGGTCCGAGTCGTTCTGCGTCACGGGCACCGACACCTTCGTCCCGGGCCGCACCCGAACCTGGTCGGAAACCGCGTTGGGCGGCTGGTTGGTCTTGGGCGCCGGAACCGCGCCCACGCGCACTCTGGCCGTCGCCGTCTTCCCGTACGTGTCGCGCACGATGTACTGGAAGCTGTCGGTTCCGGGCTTGCCGGCCGTGTACTTCAGAGAGTCGCCGCCGACCTCCACGAGGCCGAGCTTCGGCGATTCGCCCGGCCCGACGAGCTCGACCGAGTCGCCCTCGGGGTCGATCCCGTCGAGCGGAACCGTTATATTCAGCTTCTCGCCGACGACGGCGCGGGCCGTGATGTTCTTCGGTATGGGCGGACTGTCCTTCTCGGCGTCGGCGGCCGTGACGGTGATGTTGACGGTGGCCGACTCCGTGTGGCCAAGGGAGTCTTGGACCGTGTACACGACCTTCACCGAGCCGGGCTTCTTCCCCGCTCTGAAGCGAACGACGTTGTCTGAGAGGAAGACCTCCCCCTGATCCTTCTGGGCGTTCGACTGCAGGTTCGGCAGCACGGTCATCTTGAGGTTGCCGGGGGACCTGTCGTTCGCCAGCACGCGCACCGACCCGACGTCTCCGGCCCGGACGACGAGCTGGTCGTCGGCGAGCACGGGCGGCGCCTGCGCGTCCGCCGCGGGCACGGGAATGACCTTGACCCGGCCGGTCGCGGTCTGGCTTCCGTTGGAGACGGTGTAGGTGAAGGTTTCGGGGGCGTCCAGCCCGGCCGGCGCGCTGACCCTCGCATGCTCGTGGTTGTAGGGAGAGACGACGAGCTTGGACCCCGGCTCAGTCTGGACGGACTGGAGCGTGAGCACGCCGCCGCCGGGGTCAGAGTCGTTGGTCAGCACGTCGACGAGGTTCTGGCCTCCGGCTGGCAGCATCGCAATGTCGTTCTCGGCAATCGGCGTCGAGTTGGCGTCGCGCTCGACCGCTTCGACGCGGATGATCCCCATCGACGACGTCGGCCCGTCCGAGACGAAGTACGTCTGGTAGTAGGTGCCAGGCTTGGACGCCGAGACCGTCACGGTGCTCTGATCCGAGGAGGCCTTGGCGGTCAGGCCCTGGGGGCTCGGGCCGAGGCTCACGAGCTTGAGCGAGTCGCCGTTGGCGTCCGTGTCGTTGGCCAGCGGGTCCACCGTGGTCGATTCGCCGGCCACGACGCGCACGAGGTCGCCGTTGGCCCTGGGAGGCTGATTGACGCCGTCGGTCACTTCGACGACGACGGAGCCGTTTGTGTCCGCCTGTCCGTCCGAGACGACGAGGTTGACGTTGCGCACGCCCGCCCCCTGGCCGAGGTCGGAGATGGAGACGGATCCGGTCTCCCGGAACGAGGCGTTGAGCCCTTTCGTTCCGGCGGCGCTCTTGAGGTAGATCTGGTCGCCGTCGGGATCGATCCAATCCCCGAGCACCTGGAGGGTCGTCGTGCCGCCGGAGGAGAGCTTGGCGCTCGTATTGATCCTTTGCACGGGCGGGGCGTTCTGGCTGAACGGGTGGACGGAGACGTTCACCGTCGCGGTCGCCTTGCCCCCGCGCCCGTCGTCGGCCTCATACGTGAAGGACGTCGATCCGGTCGCCCCTTCGGGCACGTCGATCTGCAAAGCCTGACCGTTGCGCCCGGGCCGGACCGTGCCGAAGGACGGCTGGCTGAGCGCTTTGACCGTCAAGATGTCCCCGTCCTCGTCGTTGTCGTTGAAGGTCACGGGCAGCGTCGTCGAACGCCCGGGCCGGACGCCGAAGGAGTCGTTCTCCGCCTTCGGCGGGTGGTTCTCGTCCGTCCTGTTGGGGTCTTGCTGCTGAGTGTTGAGGTCGGAGCTGTCTTCCTTCTTGTCGTCGTCGACGTCTTCGCTTTGGTTGATGTTGTTCCAGTCGTTGACCAGAACCATGTCTTTGTCGGGGAGCCACACGTTGCCGTTGGCCACGTCGTTGAGGACGATGATCTTCCTGTTTGT
>CAJPTB010000135.1 GCA_905373325.1 uncultured Ancrocorticia sp. | reverse complement strand
ACGCGCCGGGGACTCTCGCCGAAGAAATCGCCAACCCCGGTTCAGCCTTCTGTTTCGCGCGGGTCGACGGCGAAATCGCCGGATACGCGAAAATCAACGTCGGCGAGGCGCAAAGCGAGGACGTCATGCCCGACGCTTTGGAAATCGAGCGGGTCTACGTTCTGAAAAGGTTCAAGGGGCGCGGCCTGGGCCGGCTCATGCTGGAGAGAGCCTTCGAGGAGGCCCGGGCGCGAGGAGCCGAGTCCGTGTGGCTCGGCGTGTGGGAGCACAACGACGCCGCCTTGGGATTCTACGAGCATCTCGGATTCGAGGTGTTCGGGTCCCACGCATTCCACATCGGCAAGACGCGGGACACGGACCTGCTTATGAGGCGCGAGGTCGGTCCGCGAGATTGAGCGGGCGGGATGCAGGCCCGCCGGGCGGCTCCGAGCAGAGCCCGCTGAACCGAACGTGCAGAGTGGGCTGAACCGAACGTGCAGAGTGGGCTGAACGAGAAGGGCCGGCCGGCCGACCGCGCAGGGTCAGCCGACCGGCTCCGCGTCGTCGGCCGATCAGTTCGGCGTGTATCGGTAGATTGACGGCCCCTTCGCGTAGTAGAGGTTCCCGTCCGTTCCGCGCACGAGCCCGCTGACCCCTCGGGCGACGGGCGCGGAGGCTTTGAACGTCTGCGCGGAGATGGGGAAAAGCGCCGTTCCCGGCTGGAAAACGCCGTAAAGCATCCCGGATTTGTAGACTAGCTGGCTGCGGTTGACCTCTTCGCCGCCCGAGACCTTGGCGCGCTTGACGACGTCGAGGGTATTCGGATTGAGCTCGAAGACGTACCCGCCGGTCGTGCCGTACAGCTTGCCGTCGTCGCCGAAAGTCAATGCTGTGACGGCGTACTGTTGGAAACCGGGAACGGGAGTCTTCACAGCCGTGACCGTCTGCTTTGCCACGTCGAAGACAAAGACCTTGCCCTCGGACTTGGCGGAGTGCTCGAATGCGGAGCCGCTGCCCCCGCGCGCCGTGGTTCCCACGTAAAGTTTCCCGTTGCGGTACGCCATGGAAATCGGCGAAAGGCCGTCGAGCGAGCCTCTGAGCGCAGGATCGGCCACGGGCAGATCCTTGAGGAGGTAGACGCGGTTGGGCTCCATCTGGTTCTTGGCGACGTCGTAGAAGCCGAGCGCTCCGCCGAGCTTCCCATATCCCGGCACCGTTCCCACGGCAACACGCCCATTCTCGACGCTCGTCATGGCAAAGGGGCGGTCTTGATTCTTTCCCTTGGCAACCTCGATCGGCTTGCGCGTTTCGCTGGTCTTCAGATTCCGCGATTCGAGCATTCCACCCGTGTACAGGCCGGAAACCAGCCAGTCGCCGCTTTGGGCGAAGGATTCGACCTGCTTGAGAGACTGGGGGAGCAGGCTGTAGGAGCGCGACGCCGGGTCTATCCGCGCGATCTTCCGGGTGTGCATGAACCAGCCCGCGTAAAGCTTGCCGTCGCTGGGGGCGATCATCGACTGAATGCTGCGGGGAGCGATGTTCAGCTTTGCCTTGAATGTGGCGCCGGTTTTTGCGTTGGCGTCGTAAACTGTGATCCCGTCGCGATTGATATTGGTTGAGACGAAGACGTCGTGGGTGACCCAGGCGGACCTGCTGAGGTTGTCCGCGAACTCGTCATTCGTGAAAACCGGGCGCTCAGAGCCGTCGTCTGGGTTGTGCTCCATCAGATTCCGCTCGGATGCGCCCGTTCGCGGATTTTTCGCCGTCGCGAAGTAGTAGACCTTTTTCGCCTCGCCCGGCCTCGCGACGACGCGCTTGGTGAAGCTCCGGGCCTTGCCCAGCAGGGCTCCGGTGTTCGGGTCCAGCGCGCAGGCGCCATCGCAGATGAGACTGCCGTCGGCGTTCCGCATATCCGACATGGTGACGTACAGGCGGCCGCCTTTGGCCTCGAGGCTTGCGACGGAGCCGGAGCCTTTGCGCAGCGCGGCCGGGACGTTCAGGCGCTGCGCCCGCGGATTCGCCGTCGGGATCCTGTAGATCGACGGCTTTGTCATGCCCGTTCCGGCGTAGACGACGCCGTTTTCGTAGGCTACCGAGCGGATGTCGCGCTCTCCCTCCTGGATCTGGCTGTTCGTAAGGTCGCCCCACCGGCCGTTTTTGGCGTCGTAGGTGAGGACCCTGCCGCCGTATCCGTCGCTGGAACTGGCGATGTACAGCCTGTCGTGTTCGTCCGCGACGATGTCCCAATAGAAGCTGCCTCGCTTGGAGATCTCTTCGTAGTTCTTGTTCGACGAGCCGTCGTCTCCCAGCCGTTTCACCGCGTAGGTGTCAGGATCGATGTCGTAGAGCCTGCCGTTGCTGCACGCCGCCACGACATGCCTGTTGCTGAGCGTGGCGTAGCCCCATGGGTAGAGCTCGGCGCCGTCCTTGTCCAGGACGGTCTTCTTGACGTCGATCTTCCTCTTGTTCTTGAGGTCGATGACGTTGAGCGAGCCCCCGTAGCCCCCGGAGACGACGAAGGCCAGCGGCCTGCCGCCCTTGTCTGTCGTGGTTCCGTAGCTGGGAATGTTCGGTTCGTCCGGGATCGGCGTGGACACAAGCTCCTCGCGTCCCGCTTGCGTCGCCGCCGGTCGAGGAAGGCCGGCCGGTGCCAAGGCGCCGGGCGACATCGATTTTCCGGACGCCGCCGGTCGGGCGGCGATCGACGAGGAGGCTTGGCCGGCCTTGGACGCCGGCGTCTCGACGGCCATCGACGTCGAAATCGTCGATGCGGACAGGGCAAGCGCCAGTCCGACTCCCAACGTCGTCCTGCGCAGACTCGGACGCCGGATCGAATGTGAAATCGAGCCTTGGTCCGAGCGTGAAATCGGGCATGGGTCCGAGCTTCGATTCGCCCGTGGGCCGGAGCTTCGATTTGGGCGCCGGCCGTGCGTGAAGCGGATCGCGCGGCTGTTTTTCATTGTTTCTCCTTTTGGACGTTCCGGTTCGTCCGTTCGCCGGAATTTTGGGCGCCGCCTGCCACGACGAACCGACGATTAGTTGACGGCGATATTTTTGATTGTTCAATTATCTCTGGCTGCGATCATTTCACACCGGGCGGCCAATGGGAAGCGATTTTGAAAAATGCCTCGAAGTTGGAATTGTTCAGTTCAACAGTTGGAACTGTTCAGTTCAGCAAATGCACCCGTGTGGGTTAGGCTCTTTCTCAAAAGGCAGGCTCTCGAACGAGGAAATGCGAGGATCGGATATGCGCGGCGAAGCCGAAGGCGAGTGCGTCTTCTTCCTCAGGGGCGTCAACTTGGGCGCTCGCAACAAGGTTTCCATGCCGCTGCTGCGCGAGCTCGTCGCGTCGAAATTCGGCCTGGAACGGGTGCGCACGCACCTTCAGAGCGGGAACCTGCTGTGCGCCCCGCCGGAGGGTCCGCAGGATTTCGCCGACGGCCTGACGAAGCTTATCCGCGAATGGTTTGGCGTGGACAGCCCCGTCGTCTATCGCACGGCAGCGGATCTGCGGGGGGCCGTCGAGGCCGACCCCCTCGCCGACGTCGTTGGAGACGAGACGTTTTCCCACGTCATGTTCTTTGACCGCGACGTCGATTCCTTCGGCGGCCGGCGTTTCCGCGACGCCCTCAAGGACGGCGAAGACCTGGCCTGGGCACCGCGCGAACTCTACCTGTGGTACGGCACTCCGCGAGGGCTCCACGGCTCGCGCATCACCCAGGCTTATGCCGAGCGCCATCTGGGCGTCACCGTCACGGCGCGGAACATGCGCACGCTGCGAAAGTTAGCGACGATGCTGGGCTGAAGCTTCTGCGAGCCCCGCCCCGGCGTAGGCGCACGCGGACCCCGTTGTCCGCGTGCGGCCGCACCTTGGGGCGGGGCTCGCACTCGGCGGTCGAGATCAGATCTGCTCGACCACGACCTTCACCGCACGCACCAGCGAGACGGCCCCCGGGTCCGGGGTTCCCAGCGACTTCTCTCCGAGAGGCCGGGCTCTGCCGAGCTTGGCGACGAGCTGGGCTGTGGACTCGGCTCCCGCCTGGCCCGCGGCCACGGCGGCCTCGCCCTTGGCCTTGAGGCCGCCGTCGGTCGAGACAAAGGCGTCGACCAGCGGAACGAGCGCATCGACCATCGTCTTGTCGCCCACCTGGGCGCCGCCGAGCCTCTGCACGGCCGAACGCCCGGCGATGACGGCGTCCGTGATCGAGTCGAGCGAGGGGGCCTCTTCGTTTCCTAGCGCCGCGCCGATCGCGGTCAGAAGGGAGCCCCACAGGGCGCCCGAGGTGCCGCCCGCGCGATCGGACCAAGCGTCGCCCGCGGCGCTCAGCGTGGTCGCCACGCCCGCGCCCTGATCCGCGATGGCGCGCGCCGCCTGGGCGGCGGCCTTCGATCCGTTCGCCATTCCGATGCCGTGGTCGCCGTCGCCGGCAATCGAATCGAGCTTGCCGAGCTCGTCCTTCGACTCCTCGAGCATCTCCGAGACCTTTTCGAGGAGCCCGACGACGACCCCCGCAGCCTCCTGCGAACTCTCCGAGCCCTTCTCGGTCACGACCACGGTCGCCGCCGCAGAGTTGAGCTCGGCGTCGTCGCGCTCGACCTCGCCGACGGAGCCCTTCCTGTATGCGGGGGTGTCGCAAGGCGCGTCCCAGTAGGAAAGAAGCTCGTCGTCGACCCACACGAGGGTGAGCGATATGCCCGCCATGTCCAGCGAGGTGACGAATTCTCCCGATTCGACGTCTGCGATCTCCACGCCGGCGGCCTTCAGGCGGTCGACGACGGACCCGACGACGACGAACAGCTCCTCGTACTTCGTGTCGCCCAGTCCGTTGACGATGGCAATGAGGCGATTTCCCGCCGATTCGGGGCGGTCCTCGAGCAGGCCGTCCACGAGGGTGGCCGCGACGTCGTCGGCGGAGCCCAAATCGTCCTCGGAGACCCCGGGTTCGCCGTGAATGCCGAGGCCGATTCCCATCTTCCCTGCGGGAACCGTGAAAAGCGGGCCGTCGGCGCCGGGGAGCGTGCAGCCGGAGAAGGCGACTCCGAAGGAGCGCGTGGACGCGTTCGCCTTGGCGAAAATGCGCTTGACCTCCTCGAAGTCCTTGCCGGCCTCGGCGGCCGCCCCCGCGATCTTGAAGATGGGGAAGTCCCCCGCAATGCCGCGGCGCTTGTCGAGTTCGTCCTTGGCGCCGGAGGCGATGTCGTCGGTGACTACCAGGGTGTCGGCGGGGATTCCCTCAGAGCGCAGACGCTCGATGGCTTGGCCGAAATGCAGGACGTCGCCCGCGTAGTTCCCGAATCCCATGAGCACTCCGGCGCCGCGGTCTGCCGCCTTGAGAACCGAGTACGCCTGGGCGCCCGAAGGGGAGGAGAAGATGTTCCCGCACACGGCGCCGTCGGCGATCCCGGCGCCTACCCAGCCGGCGAACGCCGGGTAGTGACCCGATCCGCCGCCGTAGACCACGGCCACCTTCCCTTGCGGAGTCGCGGTGGAGCGGACGACGCCGCCGTAGACCGGCTTGACGTAGCGCTTGTTGGCCAGGACGAACCCTCGCAGCGCCTCGGCGGGAAAATCCGCGGGTGCATTTACTAGTCGCGTCATTGCGTGCCTTTCCTAGTCGCCGCCCGTCGTCGGGCGGCTGCGTGATGTACGTTGATCTTATATCCCAGTGACCCGGTACACAATTTTGCAGGAAACATCACGTTGCCTGCGGGTCGTGACGAGAATTCGGGCTTCTTACTGGCGCGTTGTTACATTCTTTGCGCGTCGTTGCACTGTCGCTTTAAGGCGCCGCGGCCAAACGGCGGGGGCGGGCGATCGGCTCGCAGGCGGGGGATGCAAGGCAGAGA
>CAJPTB010000134.1 GCA_905373325.1 uncultured Ancrocorticia sp. | reverse complement strand
TCTCGTTCATGAAGCTGATGACCAGGAAGCAGCCCAATCCGGCGCCGATCACCGAGGTGGCTGCCAAGGGGCCGAGAACCTGG
The DNA here is from genome assembly GCA_905373325.1 of uncultured Ancrocorticia sp. GTDB lineage: Bacteria > Actinomycetota > Actinomycetes > Actinomycetales > Actinomycetaceae > Peptidiphaga. The sequence goes on along the minus strand of CAJPTB010000134.1, from coordinate 5,744 downwards.
TGAAGCCTGCTGAGCGTGAAGACGCGGAAGGGGAATCCGACCTTCGACAGGGCAATCGTCTGATCCGCCCTCTCGAAGACCAGGCTCGCCTGGTTCGTGAGCGAGGACTGCGCCGCGACGGCGAATCCAAAGGCGAGGGTGATCCACACGCCGAACTTGATGTCGCGGAGCGCCCACTCGAACCCGGGGTTGGTGCTGTCTGGGGCAGCGCTCACAAAGCCCGCGACGAAGCACAGGAGCGCGACTCCGCCGACCGTCCGCCACACGGCGCGCGGATCGTCCAAAAGGCGTCGGACGGCGAGCAGACGCGACACCGAGGAGGTTTTCGTCAGCGGCCGCGCCGCGACTTGAAGCAGCCACGGCCCGACCAGCGAGAACGCCGCGACGAAGAGCCCGACGAAGATTCCCACGGACACGAGCGCGGAGGTTTCCACCCTCGAGCCTTCACGGCTGCTCGACCAGTAGACAAAGGCAAGACCGGCGACGATGAAGAGAACCAAGCGCCACATTTTCAGCGCTTTCGGCGTTTCCCTGCGCGTGACGCCGAGGGGGGAGATGCGCACCTTTTGCAGGCCGACGACGGTCGAGGCCATGGCGATGAACAGCAAAACGGCGAGCAGCCCGAGCATGGCCGCTATCGGGAGCATCATGAGCGAAGTGTCGATGGAAACCTTGAAGAAGCTGGCGTTGCCCCAGGCGGGAAGCGTGGCGTAGTAAAGGACGACGCCGGCAACCGCGCCGATGAGCCATTGGGCGGCCGTTTCGACGAGGGCCATTCGGACCGTCTGCGAACCGGTCACGCCGATCAGGCGCAAGGTTGCGAGCCTGCGGGCGCGGGCCTGCGCGCCGAGCCTCGCGGCGGAGGACCCGAGCGCGAAGATCGGGATGACGAGCAGCGCGCCCGCCACGACCGACAGAAGGTAGTACGTGAGCATCGCATCGGCGTTGTGCTCGCCGATCGCCCGAATGATTCTCGCGGGCCTTTCGTCGTTCAGCGTCTTGAACATCCAGATGCCGCCGGCCACCGTCAGGGCGATGAGGGTCGACAGGGCGAAGGAAACCACGGCCAGGACGTCCAGCCATGCCGCTCCGGATCGCATTTTTATCCTTGCCACGGCAAGGCGGGGGGCGAGTCGCGTCGTCGGGCTCATGAGCGGACTCCCTTCGCGGTCGTGTCGGCGTGGATGCGTCCGTCGCGAATCTCGATGAGCCTGTCGCACCAGGCCGCGACATTGGGATCGTGGGTGACCACCACGAGGGTGGCGCCGCCCATGCGCGCCGTCGTCGTCAGAATCTGCATGATTTCGTGCCCGGTCGCCTGGTCGAGCGCGCCTGTCGGCTCGTCGGCGAAGACAACCGAAGGCGACGAGGCCAGCGCCCGCGCCACGGCTACGCGCTGAGCCTGCCCGCCGGACATTTCGCCCGGCCTCCTCTTGCGCTCGGATTCCAGCCCGACCTTGGTCAGCCACGAGTTGGCCTCCCTGATGGCGGACCGACGCGAGGCTCCCGCGAGCATGAGGGGGAGGGCGACGTTCTCGTTTGCGGGAAGCTCGGGGACCAGCTGGCCGTCCTGGAAGACGAATCCGAAGGCCTTCAGCCGCAGGCGCGAGCGCCCTGCGTCGTTCAAACTCGTGACCGACGTTCCGCCGACGGTTATCTCGCCGGATGTCACGGGGAGTATCCCCGAAAGGCAGTGCAGGAGAGTCGACTTGCCCGAGCCGGACGGGCCCATGACGGCCACGGACTGTCCGGCGGGGATCGTGACATCGACTCCCGCGAGCGCCTTGACGGCGCCAAAGTTCTTCACCAGGTTTCGCCCTGTCAGGGCCGTTTGCGTTGCGTTTGCGTTCATGTTTTCCATTGAACAGCGAATGCGGCAGGCGGACCATGGTGCTGCGTATCGAAAGGGGGTAGAGCCAGCTCTACTGTTTTTCAGCGGTGCGGCCGGGCTCGGCCGCCTGCGCCGGAAGCTTTACGCGGCGTCGAGGCAGGACATTTCTCCGCCGCGAGGTAGGGTATCGCCCATGGGAAAGGAACAGACGGCGCGAGTGCACCGGGCGGTCGCCCGGGCCGTCGCGGCGTCCGCGGCCGTGACGCTGACTTCTACGGTCCTCGTTTTTCCCTTACTCGGCGAATTGGTGTCGGCGATCGCTTCCGGCTCGCTGAGCTATGCCGTCCTCGGAGCCTGCGGCGGAGGGACGGCCTTTGTCGCGGCGCTCGCGGTGCGGGCCGCGGTCAGAGCCGTCCGCCGCGCCGCCGAGAGAATCCAGACGGTCTACGGGCGGGTCAGCCCCGAAGACCTTGCGGAGCTGACCGAGTCGCGCCGCGAAATCGTGGCCGCGTTCGAGATCGAGCGCCGCCGCATTGAGCGCGACCTTCACGACGGCGCGCAGCAATACCTCGTCGCCGCCTCGATCGACGTCGGCGAAGCGGATTTGCTTTTGGATTCGGCGACCGCGGGCGGGGCCGTGGTTCCCGAGAAAATGGCCGAGGTCCGCGCGCTTTTGGGCAAGGCGCAGGACGACGCCGAAAGCGCTCTGCGCGCCCTGAGAAACACCGTGGCCGGGATCCACCCCAAGGTGCTCTCGGACCTCGGGCTGGAGGCTGCCGTCCGGTCCCTCGCGGCCTCCTCGCCCCTGAAAGTCGAGGTCTTCGTTCCCAATCGGCTTCCCGCCATTCCCGAAGGCGTCATCGCCGCCGCGTACTTCCTCGTTTCCGAGGGCTTGACGAACGTCGCAAAGTACGCGCCCGCGGCCCGCGTCTCGGTGCTGCTGGCCGCAGACGAAGACCTCCACGTCTCCGTCAGCGACGACGGCCCCCCGGGAGGGCTGACGACTTCGAGAACGCCCCCGAATTCGGGGGCGTTCTCGAAGTCGTCAGCCCTCCCGGGGGGCCGACGACGCTGACGGGGCGGATCCCGCTCCTTTTGCGGCAAGGGGAATTCGGTGTGGTTCCGGCAAAAGGCCGCGAAGGCGTCGGCGAGACGGGCGACGACGCAAGCGGCAGCGCGCCGGAGACGAGAAGGGCGGCTAAAGCCGACTGGCGAAGCCCGGGCGAGAAGACTCGGAAAGAATGGTGAGGCGTGCCGGAGCGGCCGAAGCGCGAGGGCGGCCGAAGCGCTTGAAAGTGGGCGAGGCGTGAGAAAGCCGCCGGGGCGCGCGAAATCCGGCAAAGTGCGAGAGAATCGGCAAGACACGACAACAGCGGCGCACGGGGGCGAGGGCCCGCCGGCCCGCCGCGGAAAGGAGAGGGAATGAGGTTAGTGGTCGCCGACGATTCGGCGTTGTTCCGGGAGGGCATGGTCGGCCTTCTGATGAGGCAGGGCCACGAGATCGCCGCGGAGGCCGCCAGCGCGGACGAGCTCGTCGAAGCGGCCGCGCGGACCGCCCCGGATGTGGTCGTCACGGACGTGCGGATGCCGCCCGGAATGTCCGACGACGGCCTGAGGGCGGCCGTGCGCATACGAGAGAGCCAGCCTGAGATCGGGATCATGGTGCTCTCCCAGTATGTCGCCCCCGCCTACGCCGCCGAGCTGTTCGAGCCGAGCGCGCCGACCGACGGCGTCGGGGGACTGGGCTACCTCCTCAAGGACAGAGTGGCCAGGGTCGCCGATTTCATCCGGTCCTTGAGGGTCGTAGAGGCCGGCGGCGTCGTCGTCGACCCGGAAGTGGCCTCCTCCCTGGTCAAGGGCCGCTCGTCGTGGCTCAACGGGTTGACGGCCAGGGAAAGCGAGGTCCTCGAACTCATGGCCCAGGGCCTGTCCAACCACCAGATTTGCGAGCGCATGTTTCTTTCCACGGCCGCGGTCTCAAAACACGTGGCCAACGTTTTCTCGAAGCTCGGCATGCTCCCCGGGGAGGAGAACCGGAGGGTGCGGGCGGTTCTGGCCTACCTGACGGAGAAGCGGAACTGAGGAGCGTGCGCCGACTCGGAGCCGAGTGCGCCGACCCTGGGCTGAGTGCGTCGAAACGGAGTCGAACGTGCAGAAGAAAGCGAGTGTTTGAGAAAAGAGTCGCAGACAGGCGAAGGAAGCCCGCCGCATAACGGAATCGCGCCGCATAGGAAAGTACGCCAGTGCACCGAGCGATTGTCTGTCTGCCGGGCATGCGCCTCGATGGCCGAGGCAAAGCTGGTACGTTTGACCTAAAAGCGACGGGGTGAGCTTCGTTGCGGCGAGCGATTCAGGAGGAAGCGGATGAAGCCATATGTGGGCTCCGAGGTTGGGCGGCTCAAGCAGGTTCTCCTGCACCGCCCGGGCAAGGAGATGTTGAGGCTCACCCCTTCCAACAAGGACGATCTGCTCTTCGACGACGTCCTCTGGCTCGAACGGGCCCAGCACGAGCACGACGTCTTCGCCGAGACGCTGCGTTCGCGCGGCGTCGAGGTCCTCTACCTTGCCGACTTGCTCGCCGAGGCGCTCGCGGACCGCGAAGCCCGCGAGCGCGTGCTCGACGTCGTCGTCACGGAGGAGGCCTGCGGCGCAGGAATCGAGGAGGCGGTCCGAAACTACGCCGAGTCGCTGCCGGAGGCCGAGCTCGCCGAGCTCCTCATCGCGGGCGTGACAAAGGCCGAGCTGCTCGACCGATCCGATGTGCAGGAGTCTTTGACCCTCCGCACACTCGGCGCAGACGACTGCCTTCTGGCCCCGCTTCCCAACCACCTTTTCACGCGCGACACGTCCTCGTGGATCTACGGCGGCGTCTCGATCAATCCGATGTGCCGCCCGGCGCGCGTGCGCGAGAGCGTGAACGAGGAGGCGATCTACCTCCACCATCCGCGCTTCGCCGACGCCGACTTCACGGTCCTGGGCGACGGCGTGGGATCGGGCTTCGCCTCCGTCGAAGGCGGGGACGTCCTCGTCATAGGGAACCGCTCGGTCCTCGTCGGGCTGAGCGAAAGGACGAGCCCGCAGGGGGTTGAAAGGCTTGCCCTTCAGCTATTTGAGGCGGGCGAGGCCGAGCGGGTCGTCGCCGTCGAAATGCCGAAGGCGCGGGCGCAGATGCACCTGGACACCGTGATGACGATGGCCGACGAGGGCACCTTCGTCAAATACGCGGGCCTGGGGATGCTCCGCTCCTACACGATCCGTCCCGGGGACGGGAAGAGGCCCCTTCACGTGGAGACAAATGCGCCCGAGCGGATGCACGCCGTCGTCGCGGAGGCGTTGGGCCTCGATTCGGTGCGGATTCTGACGACGCCGCAGGATTCCCTCGCGGCCGAGCGAGAGCAGTGGAACGACGGGGCGAATCTGCTGGCCGTCGCCCCCGGCGCCGTGGTGGTTTACGAAAGGAACACCGCCACAAACGAGTATCTTTCCGAGCAGGGCGTCGAAGTTCTGCCGATTCCCGGGAACGAGCTGGGCCGCGGGCGCGGAGGCCCGCGTTGCATGAGCTGCCCGACGGTCCGCGGCGAGAACTGACCGCTCGCTCCCGGAGCCGACGGCGCACGTCGAGGATTGGGGGCGCGCTCCGAAAGCCGGCGGCGCGCTCCGAGGAACGAACTTTTGCGGGGAAAACGACGGCGGCCGCAGGCGGATGCGAGCCGTCTTCGGACCGTCTTCGAGCGAATCGCCGAAAGGAGTTGAAACTGGGAGGAAATAGGCGTTTCCTAGATACGCAAGCATCGCACGAACGCATCACCGTTCTCACATAGGAGTGTCTGAAAATGGCGAAAATCGTCAACTCATGGAACGACTTCGACCCCCTCAAGAGGGTCATTCTGGGGCGCGCCGACAATTCGGTCAT
>CAJPTB010000133.1 GCA_905373325.1 uncultured Ancrocorticia sp. | reverse complement strand
GTGACGCTCGGCGCGTAATCGTCCTCCCCGGAGGCCTGCCGGCCCGCCGCATCGGGGGCGGAAGCCTGGCTCGGCGCGTTGGGGGCACCGGGCATACTGTTCGGGGCGCCGGGCATATTGTTGGAGGCAAAAGCCCCGTCGTAGCCGAGGGGCTGCTGCTGACCAAACGGCGCCTGCTGCTGTCCGAACGGCGCCTGCTGCTGTCCGAACTGGTTGTAAGGCGCGCCCCCTTGAAGCCCTTGCTCAGAATTCCAAGGTCCGGTCCCAGCGGCGTGTCCATCCTCTCCAGGTTCCTGACGCCCCCCGGATCCGTGCGAAAAATCTGTCATGTCATTCCCATCGTCGTGTCTCGCCTGGGCAGTCGACCCAATGCGCTCTCGCAAATCGACGCCATCATGCTAGCACCGGATCCTACCAGCGTGAAAGGTTCGTCCACAATCCGCGTCCGGGGGTGCATTCCCCTTATCGCCGCACCCAGCGCAGCTGGAAGCGCTTGTCGAAACGGGGCGAGCACTTGGCGCACGAGACCGGGGACCTCGGTCGGCGGAAGCGCTCGACCGTGTGGCCTTCCGGGCACCGTCCGACCCACGGCGCGGGAGGCGTCGGCAGGCCGCGCGCCGTCGCCCGGGGCAAGGCCCCGAGTTCGACGGCCGTCTTCTTCCACACGGGGCCGTGTCCGTGCTCGGGCCCCACGAGCGCGTGGGCGATCTCGTGGAGGACCGTGTCCCGCACCTGATCGACCGTGCACAGCGGAACGATGAGCGAAGACAGAGAGATCGTGCGCTCAGCATATCTCGTCACGCCCGCACGGCGCCGAGCACGATCGAAATCGAGCCGCCACCCGCGCAGCCCGTGTCCGTCCATCAGCTCTCGCGCCATGGACGCCGCCTTCGCCATTTCCATAAGACCACCTTAACAAGGTAAAAGCAATTGTTCAACACGATTTGAATAAAAATAAATTTCAAATAGAGCTTCCAATAACAAGAAACATCTAATTGCATTTAAAAACACAAACGAATATTTAATTGTGTTAAAAGTCAAATTTTTCATTAGCGTCCGCGACGCCGACGTCGTCGACGGCCCAGCGCTGCCAATCCTACTCCCAACATGCCGGAAGCGCCCCTCAAAAGCGGAACCGACGTGCGTCGGAGAGAGAAGCCGCAGGCCGTCCGACCCGTCAGAGCGCCGATGGCCGACTGAATCACCTGAGCGTCACAGGCTCGCTGACTTCGTAGAAAACCATCCCCGAGCTGTCTGACGTTCCGAAGAAGAATTTGGCCTCCTGCAGGTGTTTGCTCACTTTGAAGCGCAGCTTGACGGTGGTTTCCTCGCCTCCCTTGAGCGTTATGCCCTCGTCTAGGCCCGCGTCGCCCTTCGACGAGCTGACCAGGCCGCGCTCGGAATCGACGAGGACGAAATCGACGTCGTAGAAGGGAACGTCGCCCGAGCCCGCATTCTTGACCTTGAGCGACGCCTCGACGAAGTACTCCGCCTCGTTTTCCGAGGGCGCCGTCTCGCCCTTGCGTCGATCGACTTTTCCAACAACGACGCGGGAGAACGACTGGGCCTCGACTTCGAGGGCGCCGCCCGTCCAGCCCTTGCCGTCGGAGAGGGCCGCCTCGATTTTCGAAGACGTCGCCTTGGCCAGGATCCGCGAGGCGCTCTTCCCCTTGAGTCCGGCGACTTCGACGGTCGCAGCGTCCGTTGGGATTCCGCCGCTCCCCGCGGCGCTGACCGAAGGAGCTCCGCCGACCGAGCGGGTCTCGGACGCGCCAGCCGGCGTCGAACCGTCCGCAGCCTCCTCGCCGCGGTCGGACATCAGCCAGCCCAGCATCACAACCGCACCAAAAGCGAACGCGATCGCCACCGCCATCGCCTGCCTGCGGTTCGCAGGGGGCTTCTCCCGTCCGCCCGAATCGTGGAAGGACTCGCTGGGCTCGGACTCACCTTCGACGGAAGAACGCGGTAGCGGCATCGTTTTCCTTTGCAGTTCGCATATGGGCGGCAGGCAACCGATAATTTCCATTACGCTACGGCAGTCCCGCGGGAAAGTACATGGGCAATGTTCCCCGCCGGCGAGGAACGCGAACGGCTCAGAACGCTACAAACCTCATTGCTTCGCGCGTTCGCCCCCTCGCCGCACGGATTCATCGAACCATCCGGTTATCGTCGTCGGATGCGTGACGGCCGTTCCGACCACCGCCGCCCACGCGCCCGCTGCCATCACGGCCTCGGCGTGTTCGGGGGTGTGGATTCGACCCTCGCATATGACCGGGAATTCTGGGAACTCAGCGACCATGAGCTCGAGCAGTTCGACGTCGGGCCCGTCCGTGCGAGGGCGCTCGCCCGTGTAGCCCGCGAGCGTCGTCGATAGAATCGCGCATCCCGCGGCGGCGGCCCGCCTTGCGTCGTCGATGGAGCCGCAGTCCGCCATGACGAGGACGCCCTCGGATTTCAACGCCCCCACGGTTTCGGCGAAGGTCAGGCCGTCGGGCCGGGGGCGTCCCGTCGCATCGACGGCGACGACGTCGGCCCCGGCGTTCGAACACGCTCTGGCGTGGCGCAGCGTGGGCGTGATGTAGACGCCCTCGCGGCCCTCCTTCCACAGGCCGATGACGGGCACTTCGACTCGGCCCTTGACGGCCGCGATGTCCGCCAGGCCTTGGCATCGGATCGCGGCGGCCCCTCCGCGTTCGGCGGCGAGCGCAATCTGCGCCATCGTCTCCGGGCAGCGCATGGGCTCGCCGGGATAGGCTTGGCACGAAACGACGAGGCGGCCTCGGAGCGAGGCGATCAACGGGTGCATTCTTCCTCCTGAAACTCAGCGGCGTAGGCGAGCGCGCCCAGCAGGGGGGCGTCCCCGCCAAGCTTTCCCCGCACGAGCGGGACGCCGCGCACGGGATCCATGGCCTGCCGGCGATACCCGGCCCGCAGCGGCGCCCACCAGTATTCGCCGACTCCGCTCAGGGAGCCGGACAGCACGATCGCCTCCGGGTCGAGGCAGTTGGCGAGCGACCCGAGAACCTCTCCGAGGGCGGCGCCGGCGTCGGAGAAGGCCCTTCGCGCTTCGGCGTCGCCCCGGTCCGCGAGGCGGCGAAGCTCTGCGCCGTCGTTCACGTCCGGGGATCCGCCGCGGGAACGATAGAGGCGGACGACGCCGGTTCCGGAGGCGACGGGCTCAATGTGGCCGTCGCGCCCGCACGAGCATGCGAAGCCCTCGCCGAGCCGGTGGCCGACGTGCCCGACGTGCCCGGCGAGGTCCCGCGGGCCGAACAGGACTTTTCCCTCGGCGACGATCGCCCCGCCGATTCCCGTTCCGACCGCCGCCACCAACGCGTTGCGCAGGCCTGCGCCGGCCCCGAACCGCATCTCCCCGAGCGCGTGGGCGTGGACGTCGTTGAGCACAAACGCGGGAACTCCGAGGCCTTCAGCGAGGGCCGGGCCGAGAGCCGTCCCTGCCCAGCCGGGCATGAGGTCGGTGGCGGAGGCAACCGTGCCCGTCGCACGGTCGATGACTCCGGCGCTGGCCGCTGCGACGCCGGCCAGCGGGCCGCCCGCCTTCCGGGCGACCTCGCGGGCCAGCTCGAGCGCCGTCTCCACAACCGCCGCGCCCCCGCGGTGCGGCCGGGTGGGTCGGGTCGCCCGATGGCGGACGGAAGGCTGACCTGGAGTGCAGACTCCCGCCGCTATCTTCGTGCCTCCGATGTCGAGGACGAGGCGCCGTCCCTCAGCCGAAGGCCCCGCCTCCCCCTCGGTCGAAGGCTCCGCCGCACCGCTCATCGCGCGAGCATCCCGGCGGCGACGAGCACGTTCCGGACGGCTTCGACGTTCCCGCCCTCGAGTGCGCGCACGGGGCGCGGCATCTGGTTGGTCTCGAACACGCCCAAAAGCTGAAGCGCCGTCTTGAACGCCCCGACGCCGGCGCCGAAGCCCACGGCGCCCTCTGTCACCGAGGTGATCGTCATGAGCAGCGCCAGCCTGTCCTGGATTTGGACGACGGCCTCCCAGTCGCCTTCGCGGTAGGCCTTGTACTGCTGGACGTACCCGCACGGATCGACGTTGCCCAGTCCGGGGACGACGCCGTCGGCCCCGGAGAGGAAGGCGCCGTCGACGACGACCTCGTGGCCCGTGAACAGCTTGAGCGGGCTGCCTGCCGCCCGGTTCTTCTGGACGAGGAAGCGGAAGTTGACGTCGTCGCCCGAGGAATCCTTGACCCCCGCGAGAACCCCCTCGCTTCCGAGCCTGACGAGCATGTCCGCGTCGAGCTTCTTGTGGACGCACACCGGCAGGTCGTAGGCGAACAGCGGAAGGTCGACCTCCTCGCGAATGGCGCGGAAATTGGCTTCGATCTCGTCGGGGCCGCCGAGCGCGTAGAAGGGGGCGGTCGCGACGACGGCGTCGGCCCCGAGCTCGCGCGCGGCGCGGGCGTGCTCGACCATCCTCTCCGTCTGAGCGTCGATGACGCCCACGAGCACCGGAACCCGGCCCGCGGCGGCCTCAATGCCCGTCTCGACGATCTCCCTGCGGCGCGAGTCGGTGCAAAACACGACCTCGCTCGACGATCCGAGAAGGAAAAGGCCGTGCACTCCGCGGTCGATCATTCGATCGATCGACCGTTTCAAGCTCGCGCGGTCGAGTTCGCGATCGGCGGTGAGTGGCGTGACGACGGGCGGGATCACTCCGCTGAAATCGGCGTGGGCTGCCATGTGCTCTCTTCCTTTGCTGTATTGCGCGATTCTTCTTCCGAGGATGCGAGGGCGTCGGGAATGCTCGGGTGCAGAAGCGAAGGCGCCGCACTCAGGAGCTTGCGTGTGTAGGGATCCTGCGGGTCGGCCAGCAGCGTCGCCGCCGGCCCTTCCTCGACGATCCGGCCGCCGTTCATCACAACGATCCTGTCGGAGACGTAACGCACAGTCTGGATGTCGTGGCTGATGAACACCATCGCCAGCCCGAGCTCGTCCTTCAGGTCGGTCAGGAGGTTGAGGATTTGCGCGCGGACCGAGACGTCGAGGGCCGACGTCGGCTCGTCGGCGATGATCGCCGCGGGTTTGATCGCGAGCGCGCGTGCGATGGCGACCCTCTGGCGCTGACCGCCCGAAAGCTGGCCGGGGAGGGCGTCGAGGGCCGACGTCGGCAGTCCCACCAGCGAGATGAGCTCGCGCACCCGCGCCTCGCGCTCCTGCTTCGTCCCGACCTTGTGCACGTGAAGAGGGTCGGCCAGCTGGTCGCGGACGGCCATCCTCGCGTTGAGGGCGGTGGCCGGGTCCTGGAAGATGACCGATATGACCCGCCCGATGGCGCGCCTGTCCTCGACCGTTCGCTTGGTGACCTCGCGGCCCTGGAAATAGACGCGGCCGGCGGTGGGCTTTTGCAGCCCGCACATGACGTTGGCCGTGGTCGATTTGCCGCAGCCGGATTCGCCGACGATGCCGATTGTCTCGCCCGGCATGAGCTTGAGGCTCACCCCGCGCACGGCCCTGATGGACTTTCCTGCGGTCCGCGTTCTAAACGTCACGTGGACGTCGTCGAGCTCGATGATCGGCCCGGACCCGTCGCCGCGCCCGCGGGGCGACTCTGCCGAGCCGCTCTCAACGGGACGTGCGACGTCTGCGGGAGCGGTTCCGGGCCGAGCGACGTCAGGCCGCGCAGCGTCGGCGACCGGGCCCCCGGCCGTCCTCGCCAGAAGGGTTTCGGCGCTCATTTTTCCTCCTCCGTTTTGAGTGTGGGGCGCCCGTCTTCGGGCGCGGCGCCCTCGTCGCGCACAAGGCCAGCGCCGTTTGCAGAGGCGACGTCCGGCCCGTCATGCGCCGAGTCGAAGGCAGCTGGCACTTCTACGCCGA
>CAJPTB010000132.1 GCA_905373325.1 uncultured Ancrocorticia sp. | reverse complement strand
GTTTTCGGGAGGGTGGGGCGTCCTTGAAGGCCGGAGAAGCGCCCGCGAGAGCCGGAGAAGCGCTGTGACGACGCGAGACGCCTCGGCGATTCCGGCTAGGCGGGCAGGCGGCCGAAGTAGGAAAGGCCTGAAAGCGAACGGCGGGAAAGGCCAGGGAGCGGACAACCGGGGGAAGGGCGGCCGATGAAGGGCGCCGTCGCCGCTGTTGTCCTCGCGGCAGCCGCCGCTCTTGCGATTCTGTTCGGTTCCGAACCCGCTAAGGGTTTCAAGTCCGACGTCGTGCCCGCCAACGAGCTCGTCGAAGCGGTCGAAAAGTCGTGGCCCGACGTCCGCGCGGCCGACGCCCGGACCGGTCGGCGTTTTCCCCAGGTCACCGTCGTTGGAGACGACGGATCACTCGTGTACTCGCGCGGCAGAAGGATCGACGGCGATCGCGACGCCATGCGGAGGGGAGCGGTCGGTTTCGAGCTTGTCGCGGGAGGGCGGCACGTTGGGCGCATGTGGATTTACAACGGATGGGTGGAGAAGGAGGAAGAGGCCCGGCAGGCGGCGCTCCGGCTGGCGGGCGGAACGATCCTCGCAGTGGCCTCGTTTTGCCTTCTCGTCGTCGCGGTGTCCAGGCGGCGCTTTCTGCGGCCCTTCAAGCAGTTGAGTTTCTTTGCGCGCGAGGTGGCACAAGGCAATCTCGACGTCCCCTTGCGGATGGATCGGAACAACGTGTTCGGGCCGTTCACCGAGGCATTCGACATCATGCGCGACGAGCTCGGCCGGGCGCGCAGGGCCGAAGCCGCGGCGAAGGAGTCGAAGAAGCAGCTTGTGGCCGAGCTGGGGCACGACATTCGCACGCCTGTCGCCTCGATCGCCGCCACCGCGGAGCTCCTCGAGGCGACGGAGGCCAGCGAATCCAAACGCGAGAAGATCGAGGTCATTCGTCAGAAGGCTGGTCAGATCGAAGAGCTCATGGCGGACGTCGCCCGGGCCAACCGCGAGGAAATCGCCTCCCTTCGGGTCGCCCCCGTTCCTGTCGGCAGCGAGGACGTAGAAAGGTGGTTGAGGGCGGCAGACGCGGACGAGGCGATGGGGGACTTTTCCCTGCCGCACTGCCTGGTTTCCGTCGACCGCCTGCGCATGCGGCAAGTCTTCGACAACGTCGTCGCCAACTCGCGCAAGTACGCCGGCACGCCCATCGAAGTAAGAGCAAGCGTCGACGAGCACTTTCTTCTCATCGTCGTCCGCGACCGCGGCCCGGGCGTGGACCGCGGAGAGATCGAGGCGATCTTGGGCAAGGGCGTGCGGGGTTCGAACGTGAAGGGGGTGCCCGGCGAGGGACTCGGCCTCTACACGTCAAGCTGTCTCATGGAGCGCATGGGCGGGGCGCTTTCGTGCCGCCTGGCCGACCCAGGCTTCGCCGTCGTCCTTGAAATTCCGCTCGCCAGGTGAGGCATGCGGGCGGGGCGCAAGGTTCGGCTCTGCCGATCGAGCGGCTCTTCGCTCCGGGCGCACCGGCAAGGCGCGCCGAAATATAGGGCGCGCGCCGTTCAGAATCTTGCCGGCAGAGTTAAGAAACAGTTAAGAATTGCGAAAAGGCTTCGTAATCGGTTGTTGCGTACCTTGGAAGCATGAACGCAACAGAGAACCGCAACGCGGTACGCGAAAAGAACAATGACACGGCGCAATCTGAGGGGGAAACGTCGCACTCCAAGGACGTGATTGTGACGAAGAAGCTTTCGAAGACTTTCTCGCACAAGGGGACCCAGCAGCATGTGCTGAAGAACCTTGACCTGACGATCCGCCGCGGCGGCTTCACCGTAATCATGGGGCCCTCCGGCGCAGGAAAATCCACCCTCCTTTACGCGCTTTCGGGCATGGACAAGCCGTCCCTGGGAAGCGTGGTGTTCGACGGCGAGGACATCACAGAGCTCAGCCAGGACAAGCTGGCGGTCTTCCGGCGGACTCACTGCGGCTTCGTCTTTCAACAGATCAACCTTCTCGACTCGATGTCCCTCACGGACAATGCGATGGCGCCGGGGTTGCTTGTCGGCAAGCGGAAGGCCGTGGCCGCCCGCGTCGATACGCTGTTTGACCTCGTGGGTGTCGACGAGGCGACCAGGAAGAAGTTTCCGGGGATGGTTTCGGGCGGGGAGGGCCAGAGGGCCGCCATCGTCCGGGCCCTTGTCAACGAACCCGACGTCGTCTTCGCCGACGAACCCACCGGGCAGCTCAACTCCGAAAACTCGCTGCGCATTCTTGATCTTCTCAGCCGAGTCAACCGCGCCGGCCAGACGGTGGCCATGGTGACCCACGACATCAATTCGGCTTTGCGCGGAGACCGCATCCTCTACCTGCGCGACGGGACGATCCAGGGCGAATTGAACTTGGGCGCCTTCGAGACCGCGGACAAGGACCGCCGCGACCGTCTCGCCGCGTTCCTCGAGGAAATGGGGTGGTGACAATGCGCCGCATGTTCCTCAAACGAAGCCTGCGCAGATCGGCCGGACAGTTCGTCATCGTCGGCCTGCTCGTGGCCATCGCTTCGGCGATGCTGCACCTCGCGGCCGTTCTGATCCTCCAGTATCCGGCGACTTTGGACGACGCCACAGCCAAGCTCAACACCGAGCATATTTTCATCCTGCTCGAGAACGAAAAAGGCTCCCGCGACGCCGAGAGAATCGCCAGAGACGACGGCCGGGTCAAGGATCACATACTTCTTCAGACGCTGCGGGCAGGCGCGACCTTCGAGTACGACGGCAAGGAGCAGATCAGCGCCGTTACGATCGTTGAACAAGACAAAGACACGCGCATTGGACGAAGCGGAGTTGTGGCCGAAGATTCCAAGCGTCACGCCGACCCCATATGGCTGCCGTATTCCTTCAAGACGGCCGGAGGATACAAGCTCGGAGATCCCTTTGAAATGACAGTAGGCGAAGTCAAACATCGATATCACATTCAGGGATTCCACGAGAACCCCGTGAGCGGCGTGATGGGCTCGATCCAGGTCGAGTTTCGGGTGAAAGCCTCCGAGGCCGCCGCTTTGGCGTCGGCTCCGGGAATGAACCGCGTCTGGCAGCTGAGGGCGCTCGTTAAAGACGTGTCGCAGGCGGACGACGTCGCAGCCGAGATCTCTTCGAAGGTGACCAAGGCTGCGGTGCAAAGCGGGAGTGCAAGCCCGGTTCTCGTGAGCGTCGGGTGGAAGCTGCTTTCCTCGGTGCTGATGATCCCCGCCAACGTCCTCATTTTCTCCTTCATTCTTTTCGCGGCGATCGTCGCCTCCGTGGTGGCGGTCATCGTCAGATTCGCCATCCGCTCGGTCATCGTCCGCGAGATGCCCGCGTTGGGGACGCAGAAGGCCCTCGGCTTCCGTTCTGGCCACATTGCCCGGCTGCTCGCTCTGCCCTTCGCGATCGTCGCCTTGGCGGCTTCCCTTGCGGGAGCCGCGGTCGGCGTCGCCCTCTTCCCGGCGATACGCCAGCTGGTTGAGTCCCAGTCCGGATTGCAGTGGTCTCCGAAGGTCGGCGTCGTCGGAGTGGGCGCGGCAGCGGGAGCGATGCTGGCGGTCGTCGGCGTCACCGCCCTCGCGGTCGCCAGAAAGGTGCGAAAGATACCTCCCGTCGAGGCCTTGCGCGGCGGGGAGGCCACACACTCATTCCACTCCAATCATTTGCCCCTGCGAAAGGCACGCGGGCCGCTGACGCTGGTGCTCGGTGTGAAGTCCGCACTTCAGGCCCGGGCTCAGACGATCATGGTGGTCATTGTGATCGCGATGGTTGCTTTTGCCTCCGTCTTTTCCGTGGCACTGTACTCGGCCCTGTTCAAAGATTCCGGCAAGGTGGTCGGCATTTTCATCGGGGACCGGCAGGACGTCACCGTCTCGGTGCTGAAAGGCCGCTCGGTCGAGGCCGTGCGCAAAGACCTGGGGGCGATGCCCGGAGTCGAGCGTGTTCAGATCTTCGACAACACCAGGAACGCCGACGTGTCCGGGCGCACGGTGTCACTTTCGGTCGCCGATTCCTATCCCTCCTCGAAGGGCAGCCGGTCCGTCTACAAGGGCAGATATCCGAAGTCCGCCAATGAAATATCCCTTGGCGGCAAGTTCGCGAAAAGCCTTGGCGTGGACGTCGGCGACGAAGTGACCGTCGATTTTCAAGGAGGAAAGGCGACCTACCTCGTGACGGGTTTGACGCAGACCGTTGTGCGCATGGGCATGGTCGCCTCGGTCACCATCGACGGCGCCAAGCGCATGAACGCCGCCTACCAGCCGAAGTACGCGACCGCTGTCCTCAAGGAGGGGCAAAACATCGACGCCTTCGTCGGCAAAGTGAGAACCGAGATGAAGGGGCGGTACAACTACGTCGTCAACTCGTATGCGATCTCCGAGTCCTACGTCGCTCCGTACCTAGCGATGAGTAAGACGATGTCCTTCGCGATCTTCGGCGTGGCAGGGTTTGTGACGATGCTGGTGATCGGTCTGGTGGTCAGTTCGGCGATGGTACGCTCGCGGCGCACTTTCGGAGTGCTCAAGGCTGCGGGATTCACCAATGCCCAGCTTATGCGTCAAATGCTCGCCTGCTATCTTCTGCCCGTTGCAATAGGCGGCGCGATCGGGATCGCGATCGGAAGTGTGACCGCCATTCCCTTATTCGAGGGTTTGCTCCGGTCCCTGGGAGTCGAGCGGCTGGATGCAGAGATGCCGGCCCTCATGGTCGTCGGCTTGGGCATGACGCTGCTTGTTATAACCGCCCTGCTCGTCATGCTCCTGGCCCACAAGACGCGCACGGTCACATCGAGGGAGCTGCTGACGGAGTAGGGACGGTCGTCGACGAGTGCATGCTCCGGGGCGTTGCCGGTCGGATGGGCCGACGTCGAACTCACCGAACGCAATGGAGCGGCTCACGACGAAGACACGTCGCCTCCGCCTCTGACGAACGGCGCAGGGCGCCGAGCGGATACGGTTTTCCGGCTTGGCGCCCTGCCGCCTCGGCAAGGTGGAATTTGAGCGGCGCCGGCGAGGCGGAATTAAGTTCCACAGATTGTTTTCGCGGTTTCATATTTTGAAACTCTGAAAACGCCCCCGCCTTTTCGCGGGCTGTGGCATACTTATGCCAAGCGACTTTGCCATAGCCGAAACATCACGCATTGGAAGGAAAACGGGTCCATGGTCTCGTTTCACGAACTCGAGCGGTGGAGTGATGCGCCGCTGTATAGCGCCGCCTCGGAAGCGTCCGGGCTGGCAAAGAGATACAAAGACGTGGGCGATCAGATCCTTGACATCAACAATGCTGATCTCTCGGGGGAGTTCGTCGAGGCCGAAATGCGCAGGCGGAGGGCGCTGGCCGACGATGCTTCGGATGTGAGTGCGGCGTACCAGAAAGCGCAGACCGATTTCGAGCAGCTTGCCCAGGCGGTGTCCAAGCTCGTCACCCAAGCGAAGCAGGTTTCCTCCATCATCCACACGGCAGGGGGAGTTCTCACGTCTGACGGCAAAGTTCGCAATATTGACCCCAATTGTCAGATCAGCCTCGATGAGCTCGTGACCAGTGGAGCGAGTTTGTTGAATGAAGAAACCGATCCGGGGCGCAGGCTTCAAAGATTCGTCAACGTCTGCCTCCAGAAAGGGAGGGACATTCTTGACGCTGCGGGCGATCTATACGACAGTCTGGCGCGCATTAAGAAAATGGCGGTGGGGCCAAAGCCTGAGATCTTCGGGTGGGGCTTGAAGAAACCCAATTCGAAATGGGGCGTTGAGGAGGTCAACGACTGGTGGACGGCGATGTCCGCGGAGGATCAGAAGAAAATTATCAAGGAGCACCCCGACTGGATTGGCAATCTCGATGGCATTCCAACCATGGCTAGGCACAAGGCGAATGTTCTTC
>CAJPTB010000131.1 GCA_905373325.1 uncultured Ancrocorticia sp. | reverse complement strand
CCGAGCTCGCGTTCTATGTCCGGCAGCGCGAAGGTCATGACGAGGTTGTCCAGAGCCGTCATGAGAGTGGGGACCGCGGCTGCGGCTATGGCCGCGGCCGTCGGCGCCTTGCCCCTCGCCCGGCGGCGCTCGGGCGATTCGCCTGACGCGGACTGTGCCGACGGCGGCAGGTCCGACGTGGCCGGCGCCGACGAGGGACGGTCCGATGCGGATTGCGACGGCCGCGTCGCCGGCTGCTTGCTGCTGACGTGCATGTTGTATTTCCTTGATTTCCGAAGGTTCTCGTTTCGAGCGGTCAAATTGGATAGTAGAACTATCTAGTTCAACAGGATAGCATTGCTATCCAATCGTGCAAATCGAGGAAGGAGACGGCTGTGCGGATCTCAGAGCTTGCCCGTGAATCGGGAACGTCGGTGGCCACGATCAAGTACTACCTGCGAGAGGGTCTTTTGGCGCCGGGCGAGAGGGTCAATGCCCGCGAGGCTTCCTACGGGCAAGGGCACGTGAAGCGGCTGCGGCTCGTTCGCGCGATGGTCGAGGTGCTCGGGGCGTCGATCGAGCAGGTGCGAAAGATTCTTCGAGCGGCGGACGACGACGATCGCGACCCCCTCTTTGCGATGTCGGAGGCGACGGCGGCTTTGCCGACGGTGAACGTCCCGGCGGCGAGCGATTCGAAAGTGCGTGAACTGCTTGCCCGAATAGGGTTCGAGAGGATTGTGCGCTCGCAGGACGCGAATGCCGAGGCGGTGGTCGAGCGGCTCTCCGCCGCGATCGACTTTTGCGAAAAGCTCGGCGTGCCCATGGACGAGGGCCAACTGAGAGTTTATGCCGGGGCTGCCTTCGAGATGGCCGAAAGCGATTTCGCCCGCATACCCGAGGGGGAAGGCGCGGTCGAATTCGCCGTGCTCGGCACCGTGTCCCGCGAGCCCGTGCTGTTGGCCATGCGGCGGGCGGCGCATCAGGAAATCGGACACCGGGCAGCCTCCGGTCTGAAAGAGAGCGGCGCCCTCTCCCTCGGCGAGTGAGCCGGGCCGTTCGGCCGGCGAGGGCGTTCGGGCTGGCGGACGCATTCGGTTGGCGACGGCGTTCGGCTGGTGATGGCGTCCGACTGGCACAATGTTTCCATGCACGTGCGCGACTTCTCAGAGGACGAACTGCTTGGATTGATCCGTCCGCATCTGCCGAGAGCCGAGGGAATCGAGGTGCCAAGCGGGGACGATTGCGCAGTGATCGGCCTGGCGGCGGGCAATGTCGCGATCTCCACGGACATGCTCGTCGAAGGGTCGCATTACCTTCCCGAGTGGTCCACGGGGTACGACGTCGGATGGCGGGCGGCCATGCAGAACGCCGCCGACGCCGCGGCCATGGGCGCCCGCCCCGTCTCCTTCGTTGCGGCCCTCAGCGTGCCCGGCGATCGCGACGTCGAATGGCTCGTCGAGTTCGCGCGCGGCATGGGCGAGGCTGCCAGACGCGTCGGCGCCGGCGTCGACGGCGGGGACCTCACCCGCGGCTACGCGACGGCGGCCGTGACCGTCGTCGGCGACCTTTCGGGCCGCCCGCCGATCCTGCGGTCCGGGGCAAGGCCGGGAGACCGCCTCATCCACTGCGGAGTCCTCGGGTGGTCAGCCGCCGGCCTGCACTTCCTTAGGAGCGGCGCCGTCGCTCCCGAATGCGCAAGCGTCCTGCCCGCCGAGGGCGAGCGTTCCACCGCGCCGAACGGACGGGCCCCCGACGGGGCGGAGGCCGTCGTCGCGGTCTACAAGCGCCCCAATCCGCCCGTCGCCCTCGCCTTGACCGCCTGCGCCGCAGGGCGGATAGGCGCCCTCATGGACGTCTCCGACGGGCTGGTGCGCGACGCCTGGCGCATGGCCGAAGCCTCGAATGTGGGCATCGACATAGATCCGGCTGCGATCAAGTGCGACGTCGACGGCCTGGTACGTGTCGGCGTGAGGCGCGAGCTTGCCGAAGGCATGGTCCTCGGCGGGGGAGAGGACCACGGATTCCTTGCGACGACGTCGAATTCCGTGCCCGAAGGGTGGCGGCAGATCGGCTTCGTGCACGAGCTTGACCCCGGGGACGAAAGGGAGGCGGGAGGTTTCGTGACCTATGGTGGCCGGAATATTCCGAAGGTGACTGGGTGGGATCATTTTCGCGCTGAGCGTGTTTAGCTTTACTCAATGTAGGCGAATGCTGATAGTGTCGAAACCACGATCGAAAGGAAGCACAATGCAGTTTGTTACTCTGAACAACGGTGTGAAGATGCCCGTTCTCGGTTTCGGTGTATATCAGATTCCGCCGTCGGACACCGAGCGGGCGGTTTCCGAGGCGCTCGAAGTCGGATACCGGCATATCGACACGGCTGCCGTCTATAAAAACGAGGAAGCCGTTGGCAAGGCGATAACGGCGAGCGGAATTCCGCGGGACGATCTTTTCGTCACCACCAAGGTGTGGATTTCCGACGCCGGCGAGGATGCGGCCCGCGCGGCTTTTGAGCGTTCGGCGGAGAAGCTCGGCCTCGACGTCGTCGATCTTTACCTCATTCATCAGCCTTTCGGCGACGTCTACGGCTCTTGGAGGGCACTGGAGCGCCTGAACGAGGAGGGCCGCGTCCGTGCCATCGGCGTGTCTAACTTCCACAACGATCGGCTGGCCGACCTCATTGCTTTCAACCGCGTCGTTCCGGCTGTCAACCAGGTCGAGACCCACCCCTTCCTCCAACGCTTCGCCGACCAAGAATTCATGGCGGGCGAGGGCGTGCAGATCGAATCGTGGGCGCCCTTCGCCGAAGGCCGCAACAATCTGTTCACCAACCCGACCCTCTCGTCGATTGCCCGCGCGCACGACAAGTCGGTTGCGCAGGTGGTCCTCCGCTGGCTCATCCAGCGAGGCGTCGTCGTCATTCCCAAGTCCGTCAGGCGCGACCGGATGGAGGAAAACTTCGACGTTTTCGACTTCGAGCTCGCCGATTCGGACATGGCCGTCATCACGACGCTGGAGAAGGGCGAACCGCTCTTCATTGACCATCGCGATCCCGCGGCCGTCGACGCGCTCAAGGGCATGACAGTCGAGTGACGGCTGCCGGGCCGCCTTCAGGCAAACGGCAGCAAAAAGGGGCCGAACACAACGGCCCCTTTTTCGCGCGCGTCGCGCTCAGCGGCGCGGAGCGCGCTCGATCTTGCCCGCCTTGAGGCAGGACGTGCAGACGTTGACGCGCTTGCGAGCGCCGTTGACGAGGGCGCGAACGCGCTGAATGTTCGGGTTCCAACGGCGGCTGGTCCGCACGTGGGAGTGCGAGACGCGCTTGCCGAAGCTCGGGTGCTTGCCGCAAATTTCGCAGACAGAGGCCACGATTGTCTCCTTCGTACGCTGACGGGACGCCAGCGGCGTCTCTTTTCTGTGTCGCCGACTCCGTGCCACCAAACGCCGCATGGTCCTCAAAGGCCATACCCTTGCCTTCGGCGGCTGCATGCTTTCGGGCCGCTCGGCGGCTGGGCGTCGATCGGCGGCCGTGTGCCAGGTGACGGCAACCCGTCAATTGTAGCCGTGGTTGCGTTTCGTGTCCAAGCGAGCGCGGCGGTGGCATCCGACACTCTCCGGTAGTCTGGGACAGTCGGAACGGCTGACTGAGGACGCCGACGGCGGATCTTGAGGCCGTCGTCGATTTCGTCCCCGTCCGAATCTGCGGCCGTTCGGCTGGTTCGGGCGTCCGGCTGGCGCGGGCGCCGGCGGGAGCGTCGGCGCGGCGAAACGATGCGATCGAGAAAGGTTTGTGCCATGGTTCGTGAGGCGGTCGCCTCTGACGGCTGGAGCGCTCTCGAACGCCCCCTTGAACGCGCACTGGGAAAGCGCGCAGCCGGAGCCCTGGCGAAACTCGAACTTCGCACCGTGGGCGACCTTCTGGGCCACGCCCCCTTCAGATTGGCCCATCGCGGCGAGCTCATGCCGTTGGCCGACGTCCGCGAGGGCGAGGCGGCCACCGTAGTGGCCCGAGTGACGGACTCGAGGATGCGGCCGATGAACTCGCGGCGTGGCCACATCCTCACGGTTCGCGTCGCCGACGGCGTGAACGAGCTCGATCTGACCTTTTTCGGCAAAAGCCCGCGCACGCTCGAATTTCACGCCAAGCGCCTGGCTTCCGGCGTCGTCGCCAGCTTTTCGGGGACCGTCTCCTCGTACCGAGGCGGCCTCCAGCTGACCCATCCGGAATACGAGCTCGTCGAAGACGAGTCCGACGTAGCCAAGCTCGCCCGCCCGATTCCGATCTACCGCGCCACGGACCGGCTTCCCTCGTGGCACATTCGGAAGGCCGTTCAGTCCGTTCTGCAGTCCCTCGCGCCTTCGGACGTCCCCGACCCGCTCCCCGGCGAGTACCTGGCGGCCCATCGACTGCCTTCGAAGTTCGAAGCCATGCGCGCCCTGCACTGCCCGGAAGACGACGAAGAGTGGCGCGCGGCCCGCCTGCGAATGGCCCACGAGGAGGCCTACGTGCTGCAGGCCGCCCTGGCTCAGCGCTCCCATCGCGCGCGTGAGCGGGCCACGGCGCCCTTCCCCTTGGCGGGCGGGGGCCTGCTCGCCCAGTTCGACGCCGACCTGCCCTACGAGCTCACGTCGGGCCAGAGGGAAGTGTCCGCCGACATCGCCGTCGATCTGGCCAAGACGGCGCCGATGCGCAGGCTGCTGCAGGGCGACGTCGGCTCGGGAAAGACGGTCGTGGCGCTGCGGGCAATGCTCCAGGTGCTTGACGGAGGCGGCCAGGCCGCGCTGCTCGCGCCGACCGAAGTGCTCGCCTACCAGCACATGCGCACGATCGAGGCGCTCGTCGGCCCGCTCGCGCCGGTCGAACTCCTGACGGGCTCGCTCCCGGCCGCCCAGCGCCGCCGGACGCTGGCCCGCATCGCCTCCGGCCAGGCGGGGCTCATTGTGGGCACGCACGCGCTCTTCTCAGACGACGTCGCGATTCCCTTCCTGGGGCTCGCCGTGGTCGACGAGCAGCATCGCTTCGGGGTCGACCAGCGTGACGCGCTGGCGGGAGAGGGCGTCCACACCCTCGTCATGACGGCCACCCCGATCCCGCGCACGATCGCCATGAGCGTCTTCGGCGACCTCGACGTCTCCGTGCTGCGCGAGCTTCCCGCGGGCCGCTCGGAGGTCTCCACGACCGTCGTCCCGGCTTCGAAGGAGGCGTGGGTCGAGCGCGTGTGGGAGCGCCTGGGGGAGGAGGTCCGCGGCGGAGGGCGCGCCTACGTCGTATGCCCTCGCATCGAGGACGACGACGAAGGGCTGCCGCTCGCCTCGGTCGCCGACGTTTCGGCGGAGCTTCGCGAAAAGAGCGCGCTCGCCGGAATCGGGGTGGGGACGATGCACGGGCGCATGTCCTCCGAGGAGAAAGCCGAAGCCATGGAGCGCTTCGCTTCGGGGCGCGATCCGATCCTCGTGTCGACGACCGTCGTCGAGGTCGGCGTAGACGTTCCCGAAGCCACCGCGATGGTGATTTTGGACGCGGACCGCTTCGGCCTGTCCCAGCTGCATCAGCTGCGCGGCAGGATCGGCCGGGGGACGGCGCCCGGCGTGTGTTTGGCCGTCACGTCGGCCGAAAAGGGGAGCCTCGCGCTCAGACGGCTGGAGGCCTTCGCCTCGACGACCGACGGCTTCGCCCTGGCGGAGCTCGACCTCCAGCTGCGAAGCGAGGGGGACGTGCTGGGGGCGGCCCAGGCGGGGCGAGGCTCGCACCTGCGCTTCCTGTCCGTCGCCAAGGACCGGAAGGTCATCGAGACGGCCAGGGCAGCCGCGCGCGAGGCGGTCGCCGCGGACCCCGAGCTCGCCGAACACCGGGCCCTCGCCGACGCGGTGGCGGCCATCGACGCGGGGAGGGCGGACTATCTTGAGCGGGG
Organism: uncultured Ancrocorticia sp.; assembly: GCA_905373325.1. Classification (GTDB taxonomy): domain Bacteria; phylum Actinomycetota; class Actinomycetes; order Actinomycetales; family Actinomycetaceae; genus Peptidiphaga. The sequence continues at coordinate 7 of CAJPTB010000131.1, read as the reverse complement.
ATGAGCC
>CAJPTB010000130.1 GCA_905373325.1 uncultured Ancrocorticia sp. | reverse complement strand
TCTTCCTCCAGTCGGATCTGTTCAACGCCAATCAGCGCCCCGCCGTCGACGTCGGAATCTCCGTCTCGCGCGTGGGCGGCGACGCCCAGATCAAGGCGATGAAGAAGGTCGCGGGAACGCTTAAGATCACGCTCGCCCAGTACCGAGCGCAGGCGGCGTTCGCCATGTTCGCCTCGGACCTCGACGCGACCACGCGCCAGCAGCTGACCAGGGGCGAGCGTCTCATGCAGCTGCTGCGCCAGCAGCAGTACACGCCCTACAAGGTGGAGGACCAGGTCGCCTCGGTGTGGGCGGGGACCAACGGCTTCCTCGACGAGCTTCCGCTGGACAAGGTCCACGACTACGAGAGGCGTCTGCTGGACTGTTTGCGCCACAACACCGGCGTGTTGGAGAAGATCGCGGACACCGGGCTCCTCGAGAAGGAGACGGAAGAAGAGCTTCGCGCCGCGGTCAAGGAATTCACACGCGGGTACCTCGTCGCCGAGGGGGTCGCCGCGGACGGCGAGGGCGAGGTCGAAGTGGAGACCGAGGTCGCCAAAGAGCAGATCGTCCGGGCGAAGCGGGGCTGACCGTGGCGGGCGCACAGAGGGTCTTCAAGGAGAAGATCAGGGCGACGGCGACGCTGGAGAAGGTCTTCCGCGCGATGGAGCTCATCGCCGCCTCGCGCATCGGCAGGGCGCGAGAGGCTGCGAGCGGCCTGGATCCCTACACCCGGATCCTCACGCGGTCGATAGCGGCCGTGGCCCTCCACGACCACGAGCTCAACCATCCCATGCTCACCCACCGCGAGGACACGAATCGGGTGGCCGTCCTCGTCGTCACCTCGGACAGGGGAATGGCGGGCGCCTACTCCTCGTCCGTCCTTCGCGAGGCCGACCGGCTGGTCGAGGAGCTGCGGACGGAAGGGAGGGATCCCGTTCTGTACGTGAGCGGGCGCCGCGGCGAGTCCTACTACAGGTTCCGGGGAATCGAGGTGGCGAAGTCGTGGACCGGCAAGTCCGACAACCCCGACGTCGGCGTCTCCGACGACGTCGCCTCCACCCTGCTCGACGCCTATCTCGCGGCGCCCGAAGACGGCGGCGTCGGCGAGCTCATCGTCGTCTACACGAGGTTCGTCTCGATGGTCAGGCAGATCGTCCAGGTGCGCCATATGCTCCCCCTCGAAGTCGTCGAGGCGGAAGACGACGACGAGCGCGGGCCGGTCGACGACCTGGGGGACAGGCCCGAGGAAACGCGCCCGCTCTTCGAGTTCGAGCCCTCGGCGGAGGACATTTTCGACGCGCTGCTGCCGATGTACGTGAGCCAGCGCATTCATTCGGTTCTCCTCATGGCCGCCGCCTCGGAGCTCGCCTCGCGCCAACAGGCGATGCACTCGGCCACGGAGAACGCCCAGAAGCTCATCGAGGACTACACCCGCCTGGCCAACAACGCGCGCCAGGCGGAGATTACGACAGAGATCACCGAAATCGTCTCGGGCGCCGACGCGCTCAAGCAGGGTGCTTAAAGGAGAAACATGACCACGCTCGTATCCAATCCGGGAACCGGACGCATCGTCCAGGTCATCGGAGCCGTCGTCGACGTCGAATTCCCGGCGGACTCCTTACCCGAGATCAACAACGCCTTGACCACGCACGTGGACCTCAGCGCCCAGGGGGAGGGCGAGGGCTCATACGACATGACGCTCGAGGTCGCCCAGCACCTTGGCGACAACATCGTCCGCGCCATCGCCCTCAAGCCGACCGACGGCCTCGTGCGCGGGGCCCTCGTCACGGACACGGGCGCGCCCATCTCCGTGCCGGTCGGCGAGGCGACGAAGGGGCACGTCTTCAACGTGTTCGGCGAATGCCTCAACCTCGACGGCGACGAGGTCCTCCAGGTCGAAGAACGGTGGCCGATCCACCGCAAGCCGCCCGCCTTCGACGAGCTCGAGCCCGAGACGCGGATGTTCCAGACGGGAATCAAGGTCATCGATCTTCTCACTCCGTACGTCCAAGGCGGCAAGATCGGCCTGTTCGGAGGCGCGGGCGTCGGCAAGACGGTCCTCATCCAGGAGATGATCCAGCGCGTGGCCCAGGACCACGACGGCGTCTCCGTGTTCGCCGGCGTCGGCGAGCGGACCCGAGAGGGCAACGACCTCATCAACGAGATGGACGAAGCCGGCGTCCTCGACAAGACGGCCCTGGTTTTCGGGCAGATGGACGAGCCGCCGGGCGTGCGCCTTCGGGTGGCGCTGTCCGGGCTGACGATGGCGGAGTACTTCCGCGACGTCGAGAACCAGGACGTCCTTCTGTTCATCGACAACATCTTCCGATTCACCCAGGCCGGCTCGGAGGTCTCCACCCTGCTGGGCCGCATGCCCTCCGCCGTCGGATACCAGCCGACCCTCGCCGACGAGATGGGCGCCCTCCAAGAGCGCATCACCTCCACGAGGGGCCATTCGATCACCTCGCTGCAGGCGATCTACGTGCCCGCGGACGATTACACCGATCCGGCCCCGGCCACGACGTTCGCCCACTTGGACGCGACCACCCAGCTCTCGCGGGAGATCGCCTCGCGCGGGCTCTATCCGGCCGTCGATCCGCTGACGTCGACCTCGCGCATCCTCGATCCGCAGGTGGTGGGGCAGGAGCATTACGAGGTCGCCACCCGAGTCAAGGCCATCCTCCAGAAGAACAAGGAGCTGCAGGACATCATCTCCATCCTGGGCGTCGACGAGCTGTCCGAAGAGGACAAGGTGACGGTCGCCCGGGCCCGGCGCATTCAGCAGTACCTCTCGCAAAACACTTATACGGCGCTCAAATTCACAGGCGTCGAGGGGTCGACGGTTCCCGTGGACGAGACGGTCGAGGCCTTCCGGCGCCTTTGCGACGGCGAGTACGATCACATTCCCGAGCAGGCGTTCTTCAACATCGGCGGCATCGAGGACATCGAGCGTTCGTGGGAGAAGCTTCGCCAGGAGCAGGGCTGATGAAGGTCGAGATCGTCGACAGGCAGGCGCTCGTGTGGTCGGGAGACACCGACCACCTCGTCGTTCCGTCTCACGAAGGGGCCATGGGAATCCTGCCCGGGCACACTCCCCTCATGGCGCTCCTCCTGCCCGGCAGGGTGGAGGTGGACCTTTCGGAGGGCCGCTCGCTCGTCTTCGAGGTCGACGGCGGTTTTGTGACGGTCGACGAGGACCATGCCTACGTCGTCGTCGAGCATTCGGACACCGGACACACTGAATAGCCGGGCGAGCAGCGGCCGGGAACACGCGGCAAAGGCACGAAAGGCGGGGATATGAGGGCGCTTGACGTCATACTGGCCGTTGCGCTCGCAGGCGCCCTGGCGGGCCTTGCGTTTCTCACCGTCTACTTCGTGCGTTTGAGAGGGCTTTTGCACAAGTACGGCACGTTTCAGTGTGCCCTGCGGCGAAAGGGAGGCCGCTGGATTCCCGGGATAATCGCGCTCCAAGCCGACGCGATCGAATGGTATCCGCGCAGGTCCCTGGTGCTGAACTCAAAATGGAGCTTTCCCCGCGAGCTCCTGGAGATCCGAGGGCATCGCCAGGGCATGCTCCCGGGAACCACGGTCGTCGAGTTCCTCGGCGACGGCGTCGAGTACGAAGCCGCGCTGGGCGCCGCTCAATTCGCGGGGCTCGTCTCGTGGATCGATTCCGCGCCGCCGGCCGAGGAGCCGGCCGACTTCTGATCGAGTCGCTGCGCGTCGGGCGGGCGCCCATTGGGCGAGCGAGGCGCGGCCTCAGGCGGATCGGGTAGGCTGTGGGGCTATGCGCGTAGTCTTTGCTGAGTGTTCCGTCGATTACTCGGGCCGCCTCGACGCCCACCTCGAGAAGGCGACGAGGCTTCTCATGGTCAAAGCCGACGGCTCGGTGCTCGTCCACGCCGACGGCGGCTCCTACAAGCCGCTGAACTGGATGAGCCCGCCTTGCTCGATGTCCGTGCGCGAGCCCGACGAAGACGAAGCCGCATCCGGCGTGAGCGAAGTGTGGGAGGTCTCACGCAACAAGAGCGAGGACAGGCTTGTCATCCGGATCTTCGAGGTGTGCGCCGAGGCCAGCCACGACCTTGGAATCGAGCCGGGCCTCGTCAAAGACGGCGTCGAAGCGCATTTGCAGGCGCTCCTGGCCGAGCAGGTGGAAAGGATCGGCGAGGGCATGAGCCTGGTGCGCCGGGAGTTTCCGACGGCCATCGGGCCGGTCGACCTTCTTGTGCGCGACGGCGACGGCGGGCACGTGGCCGTGGAGGTCAAGCGGCGCGGCGAGATCGACGGCGTCGAACAGCTGACCCGATACCTCGCGCTGCTCGAGCGCGATCCGCTGCTCGCTCCGGTGCGCGGGGTTTTCGCCGCCCAAGAGATCAAGCCCCAGGCCAGAGTCCTTGCCGAGGACAGGGGCATCGAATGCGTCGTCCTCGACTATGACGAAATGCGCGGTTTGGACAACCTGGAGGACAGGCTGTTCTGATGCGCCGGTCGAAGAAGTACTCGCGGCCGGTGCGCCCGCTGAATGTGCGTGCGGCCATGGGCGGCGTGAAGCACGAGGTCGGCCGCGACGGCGCCGAGTACAAGGTTTTCCACATCTCCGAAGCGGCCAAACGCTATGTGTGCCCCGGATGCGGAGGCGAGATCGACGTCGGCGAGGCGCACGAGGTGGCGTGGACGGAAGACACCGTCCTAGGCTCGCAGTTCGGGATCGATTCGAGGCGACATTGGCACACGTCGTGCTGGAGGCATCGCGGACGGCGGTGACGCTTTGCGCCGTCGGCGCGAGTTCCGCGTAGGCGGATGCGGAGGCGCGTGTGCCGCGTAGGCGTAGGCGCGAGTTCCGCGGAGCCCCGGATGCGGAGGCGCGAGAGCCCCGCGCGGCGAAAACGAGTGCACGGGCGCGTAACCCTGGCCTGAGCGAGGATGCACGGCTAGGGTGGAGGATATGACTGTACTAGCTACAAGGCGGACGGGAAACGCCGGGACGCTCCCGTTCCTTCTTCTTCACGCGATGCCGCTCGATTCGACGATGTGGGATCTGGTTCGCGACAGGCTCGCCCCGATCGACGTCGTCACCGTCGACGCACCGGGCTTTGGCGGCTCCCCGAGCGGCGCCGAACTCCAAGAGCGCTACGGGCGCCCTGAGCCTTCGCTCGAAGCCTTCGTCGAGGCGATCCGCGAGTCGCTCGACGAGCTCGGTATCGAGCGCGTCGTCCTCGGGGGCATGTCGATGGGCGGAACCGTGGCGGCGACCTTTGCGCAGACCTACCCCGAGAAAGTCGCCGGCCTGGCGCTCATGGACACGAACATCGGCGTGGACGACGCCGACCACGCCGCCATTCGGCGCGAGAGCATCGCCCTGTGCGAGGAGGGCAAGGGCTATGAATCCGTCAAGGAATGGAGCAATTTCCTCGTTTCCCCGGCTTCGCCGGAGTCCGTGCGTCAGAGCCTCGACCGGCGTTTCCGGCTGTTCAACTCGGCTTCGCTCGCCTGGCTGCAGAGGGCTCTGCTCGACCGCGACAGCGCCATCGGCGCGCTGACCGCCATCGACGGGCCCATTTTGCTCGAGCGCGGCGCCGACGACGCCACATGCAGCTTCGCCCTCCTCCAGCAGTGGAAGGAGCTTGCCCCGCACGCGAAGATCATCGAGATTCCCGGCGCCGGCCACTTCGTGGCGGACGAGCAGCCCGAGGTGCTGGCAAAGGCTCTGGCCGATTTCTACCGTCAGGCTGCATAGCGCCGCCGCTTGGCGCCGCCGCATAGCGCCGCCAGGCTGCATCGGCAGAGACGGGGCGCGCCGAATGCAAACGCGGGAGGGGCGCCTTCCCTCCCGCGTGAGTGAGTTATGTGCGTGATGTAACAGGCTGCGCGAGCCCTTCGGGTGCGTGATCCCTCAGGAGGCTTGCTTCTTCTTTGCGGCCCCGCCCGCCTTC
>CAJPTB010000129.1 GCA_905373325.1 uncultured Ancrocorticia sp. | reverse complement strand
TTGGCCCAGCCCGACGTCGACGGCGCACTCGTCGGCGGGGCGAGCCTCAAGGCCGACGAATTCGCGAAGATCGCAACCTATTACAAGTGACTCACGCGTGTGCGCGGGCGCTTCATTGCGGCGCCCGCGCACGGCATTTATGCTTGTACAGGCACGCCTCGCGCCCGCGGGGCACTTTTGGAATGCAACCACCGCTCTGCACAGGCCAGGCAGGCACGCCTTGCGTCCGTGGGGCATCGGAAGGAAACGTTGTGAAGGTTCTCCTCATAGTCTGCGAGGTTCTCCTCGTCATTACGAGCATTCTGCTCGTCTTGTCGATTCTGCTCCACAAGGGCAAGGGCGGCGGCATCTCCGAAATGTTCGGCGGCGGCATTTCAACCTCGATGCGTTCGTCGGGAGTGGCCGAGCGCAACCTCAATCGCATCACCGTCGGCGTGGCCTTCATCTGGAGCGTGGTGATCGTCCTCATCGGGCTCATCGTGAAATTCGGCTTGTAGCGCCGCGGATGAAGGCTGCATGACTTTGCGAGCGCTCTCTGGCCGAAAGCGCTCGCAAAGTCATGCAGCTTCATTTTTCAAACTGACAGTTTTCAAACTGACAGACGCGCCCGTTTGGCGGCTTTCAAAAAGGCCGCCGGGCGTAAGCCCGAGCCCGCTCGCAGGAAGGCAAAGTCGCCTGTTTGCGAGGCCACGGCTCGCCCGCCCAAGAAAAGCGGCGAGCCAGCCTCGTTCGCCGAGCCAGCTCTCACTCGCCGGAAGGCAGCACCCTTTCCAGACCGTGTTTGAGGACTTCCTCGTAGGCGGTGTCGGGCGTCATCTCTCGAAGCTCCTCGATCATCTTCGACTCCATCGTGCGCATCGTCAGGTTGACGCGCTGGACATCGCGGCCGGGGCGCACCATGTCGCCGAAGTCGGACCCGATTGGACGGTCCAACCGCAGCTCCCCGGAGGAGCGGAACATGGACACCCCGTCGATGGCGGTTCCCCGCGTGTGCTCGATCTCCACCGGGACCTCCAGCCGCAAGGCCAGCCACGCCGCAAGGAAAACCACCGCCGGATGGGTGCGGTTGCCGCGCACGACGGCGCGTTCGACGACGTCGTGCGGAGGCTCGTCGAGCATGGCGGCGAGGTGGTTCCTCCAGAAGGTCACGCCCGTCCACGCTAGGTCGGTGTCGCCCGGGGCGTAGCCGTCGCGCACCCGGCGGAGGATCTCGTCGGCCGGAACGCCGGAGTTCTGGGCCGTTGTGATGCGGCGCTGGGCCATGGCCCCGATCGGCGTGCGCGACGGATTCTCCGGCGCGTCTTGAACCCACCAGACGACGACGGGCGCGTCTGGCAGAAGCAGCGGGATGACGAGCGTCTCCAAATTGTCGGCCGAGCCGTTGGAGCATCGAAGGATGGCGATCTCGGAAAGGCCCGCCTCGGGGCCGACCCTCAATTCGGCGTCGACCTTCGGTTCCTCGCCGTCGATCGGGAGGACGGCGATGACGCGGCACGGATGCGCCCGGGCTGCGCCCGCGGCCGAGGCGATGGCGTCGCGGACCCCGCCCTCGTTTTTCGCGATGATGATGAGCGTGAGAACCCGCCCGAGGGCGCCCGAGCTGGCGGTCTCGCGCAGCTCGTCAAGGCGCAGACCCACCCTGGCGGTGTTCGTTCCGTTCATGTGGATGATCATGTCGGTTCCTTCCTACGGCAGGCGCCAGGCGCGGCCGTCGCGAGCGAGCATGAGGTCCGAGGCGGCCGGCCCCCAGGTCCCGGGCGCGTATTCGGCGATCGATTCGGGGTTCTCCGCCCAGTGGTTCTCCGCCTGATCGAGGAGCTTCCAGGAAAGCTCAATCTCGCGATGGCGGGGGAAAAGCGGCGGATCTCCCAGCAGAACGTCGAGGATGAGCCGTTCGTAGGCCTCGGGGGCGTACTCGGTGAAGGCGTGCCCGTATGCGAAATCCATTGTCACGTCGCGCAGCTGCATGCCCGACCCGGGCACCTTTGAACCGAGCTTGAACGTCATGCCTTCGTTGGGCTGGACGCGGATGACCAGCGCATTGTGCCCCAGGCCGACGGTCGAGGGGAACGGAAGGAACGGCGGGTATTTGAAGATGACGGCGATCTCGGAGACTCGGCGCCCCAGCCGCTTGCCGGCGCGCAAGTAGAAGGGCACGCCCTTCCACCGCCGGGTTTCGATTCCCAGGCGCAGCGCCGCGTATGTGTCGGTGATCGAATCGGCGGGAATGCCCGGCTCTTCCTTGTATCCCTTGACCCATTCGCCTCCCTGCCAGCCCGACGTGTACTGGCCGGCCACGGCCGATTCGCCGACGGGGCCGTAGAACCTCGTGGCCTCCAGAACCTTTTCCTTCTCGATCCGCAGAGCCGAAGGCTCGAAGGAAATCGGCTCTTCCATCGCGGTCAGGGCGAGGAGCTGAAGAAGATGGTTCTGGATGACGTCGCGGGCGGCGCCGATGCCGTCGTAGTATCCGGCGCGGGTGCCGATGCCGATGTCCTCGGCCATCGTGATTTGGACGTGGTCGACGTGGGCGGAGTTCCACAGCGGCTCGTACAGCTCGTTGGCAAAGCGCAGCGCCATGAGGTTCTGCACCGTTTCTTTGCCGAGATAGTGGTCGATGCGGAAGACCGCGTCCTGGTGGAAGACTTTCGTGACCATGTCGTCGAGCTCGCGAGCCGATTCGAGGTCGTGCCCGAAGGGCTTTTCGACGACGACGCGCCTCCACCCGTCGTCCTCGGCGCAAAGCCCGGCCGTTCCGATCCCGCCGAGGACGGTCGGGAACAGCTCGGGCGGAATCGCCAGGTAAAAGGCGTAATTGCCGTTGGTTCCGCGCTCGGCGGACATCTTGTCCATCGTATGGCCGAGGGAACGGTAGGTCTCGACGTCGTTGTACTGGCCGTTGACGACCACGAGCCCGGACATGAGCTGCTTGAGCGTCGTCTCGGTGACGGGGGTGTTCGCGCCCTCGCGTATGGCGGCCTCGACTTTCTCCGGCAGCGACGGGTCGACCTTTCGGGCGACGCCGATGATTGTGAACGACGGCGGAAGCAGCCCGCGGTTGGCGAGATCGTAGAGCGCCGGAAGAATTTTTCGACGCGACAGGTCGCCTGTGATGCCGAAAAGGACGATTCCACAAGGGCCCGCGATTCGCTGCAAGCGGCTGTCGGGTGCGCTGCGAAGCGGATTGACCATAGACTCTCAACTTTCCCCGAGATTGACTGGTGACATGCGCGGCACGTGCAAGGCCGCATATCGAGGGTAACGCGCGCGGATGCGCGGGCGGCTTTCATCCGCTCCGCGCATCCGCGGTTTCTCTTGGGTCGGCGCTGGGCCGCGGCCCGGCGCAAAGCCCGTTGTTTCGCTACTTTGCCGCTTCGATCGACTCGCGGGCCGCCTCGACCACGGCCTGCACGGTCACCCCGAATTCCTCGAAGAGCTTACCCGCCGCCGCGGAGGCGCCGAAGTGGTCGGTTCCCACGGACCGTCCGGCGTCGCCCACGTATCCGGCCCACCCGAAGGTCGAGCCTGCCTCGACGGAGACGCGCGCTTTGACGTCGGGGAGGATGACGGAGTCGCGATACTCCTTGCTCTGCTCGGCGAACCAATCGAGGCTCGGAAGCGACACGACGCGGGCTCCGACGCCCTCGGCCGCGAGGGCGTCGCGCGCCTCGACGGCGAGGGAGACCTCGGAGCCGGTGGCGAGGATCTGGACGTCGACCTTGCCCGTCGGGCTGTCGGCGAGGACGTACCCGCCGCGCTTGACCCCCTCTGCGGACGTGCCTTCGAGCACCGGCAGATTCTGCCGGGAGAGGACGAGGCCTGCCGGTCCGGCGTCGCGACGCTCGATGATTCCCCGCCAAGCCGCGGCCGTCTCGTTGGCGTCGGCCGGCCTGACAATGTCAAGCTGCGGAATGGCCCGGTACGCCCACAGATGCTCAATGGGCTGATGGGTGGGGCCGTCCTCGCCCACGCCGATCGAATCGTGCGTCCACACGAAGATCGACGGAATGTTCATGACGGCGGCCAGGCGAACGGCGCCCCGCATGTAGTCGGAGAAGACGAAGAACGTGCCGCCGTAGGCGCGGGTGAGCCCGTGCAGCGCGATCCCGTTGACGATTGAGCCCATGGCGTGCTCGCGGATGCCGAAATGCAGGGTGCGGCCGTAGACGTTTCCGTCCCAGTCCTCCGAGACGCGGTCCGGGGGAAGGAAGGACGGCTCGCCCTTCATCGTCGTGTTGTTCGATCCGGCCAGGTCCGCCGATCCGCCCCACAGCTCGGGAAGGACGGGAGCCAGGGCGGTCAGCACATTGCCCGAGGCGGCCCGGGTGGCCACGGACGTCCCGACTTCGAAGGACGGCAGAGCGTCGGTCCACCCTTCCGGGAGCTTCTTCGCCACGAGCCTGTCGAGCAGCTTCGAGCGCTCCGGGTTGGCCGCGCGCCACGCCTGAAGCTTCTCCTCCCACTTCGCACGCTCGGCCTTGGCGCGCTCGGCGGCGCCTTTGCGGGTGTAATCGAGGACTTCTGCGGCGACGTCGAAGGACTTCTCCGGATCAAAGCCCAGGACCTTCTTCAAGCCGGCGAGCTCCTCCGCGCCGAGCTTCGCTCCGTGGGCGGCCCCGGTTCCCTGCTTCGTGGGGGAGGGCCAGGCCATGATCGTCGACAGGCGGATGAACGAGGGCCTGTCCGTGACGGCCTTGGCGTTTTCGATTGCCTCGTAGAGGGCCTCGACGTCCTCCTTGTACTCGCCGCCGCCGTTTGTCCAATCGACGTGCTGCGTGTGCCAGCCGTACGCCTCGTAGCGCCCCAGGACGTCCTCGGTGAAGGCGATCTTCGTGTCGTCCTCGATCGAGATGCGGTTGTCGTCCCAAATGACGATGAGATTGCCCAGGTGCTGCGTTCCGGCGAGCGAGCAGGCCTCGCTGGTCACGCCTTCCTCGAGGTCGCCCTCTCCGGCGACGACGTAGACGAAATGGTCGAAGGGGGACTGGCCTGCGGGGGCGTCGGGGTCGAGCAGGCCGCGTTCGCGGCGCGACGCCATGGACATGCCGACGGCGGAGGCGAGGCCCTGCCCCAGCGGGCCGGTCGTGATCTCGACTCCCTTCGTGTGCCCGTATTCGGGGTGGCCCGGAGTGAGCGAGCCCCAGGTCCGCAAGGACTTCAGGTCCTCCAGCTCCAGGCCGTAGCCCGTGAGGAAGAGCTGGTTGTAGAGGGTGACGGAGGAATGGCCGATCGACAGGACGAAGCGATCGCGGCCCAGCCACGAGGGGTCCGAAGGATCGTGGCGCATGACCTTGTTGAAGAGCGTGTACGCCAACGGCGCAATCGAAATCGCCGTTCCGGGGTGGCCGTTGCCCGCCTTCTCCACCGCGTCCGCGGCCAAAACGCGCGCCGTGTCCGTTGCGCGCCGATCGAGGTCCGTCCATTCAAGCTTCGCCATTGCAAGCCTTTCGTCTGTTTCGCCTCGGCCTTTCCGAGGCCGCCGCTTCATAGTTTAGCCGTCGGTTTCGTTCCGATTCCAGAAAAGATTCGAGATAATATAAAGGAATCATGGCTTCCCATACACCCTTGCCCGGGCCCGAGCCGATTGCGCGATTGGGTGAACAGTTTCTCGCGCACCTCGCCGTTGAACGTTCGCTGTCACACAACACCGTTTCCTCCTATCGGCGAGACCTGGCGAAGTATTTTTCGCACCTCCAAGCGCGGGGAATCGCGCTAATCGGCGACGTCGGACCGGAGGACGTCGCGTCCTTCGCCGAATGCCTCGATGGGATGGCCCGCGCATCCGTGGCCAGAAGCATGACCGCCGTCCGCTCCTTCCACGCCTTCGTCTTCGAAGAAGGGAGCGCGGGCGCGAATCCCGCCGCCGACGTCCGCCCCCCGAAGATCCCTTCGCGGCGATGAGCGCGGCGACGTCGTCGATGTCCATCGCC
>CAJPTB010000128.1 GCA_905373325.1 uncultured Ancrocorticia sp. | reverse complement strand
CCGCCCGCCGAGTCTCAGCAGGTCGAGGCTCGTTTGCCGCGTCGGCGTGCTCGGTTTCAATCTGGGGGCGTTCACGGCGGCGAATCCGCGGACGACGGGGGTCTACTTGAGGCGGGCGCTCAACCTCGCAGCCTCGGGCGAGGTGACGGTGCACATAGCCGAGCGCGCCCCAATCCGCGAGGCGCCGAGGGTCCTGGCCGATATGGCCGCGGGCGCAACCGTCGGCAAGGCGGTGCTGGTGCACGAGAGAGAGCGATGACGCTGCCGGAACTGACTTTGCAATCGCTCCCGGCCACGCCGCCAGCTCTTCCCGGGTCCAAACCGCCAGCTCTTCTAGCGCCCAAACCGCCAGCTCTTCTCGGGTCCAAACCGCCAGCTCTTCTCGGGTCCAAACCGCCAGCTCTTCCCACAAACAACGGGACTCTCCCACCGTCAAATCGCCGCCTTCCCTCGCAACGGCGGAGTCCAGCGTTCAAAAATCAAAAGCATCCGCCCCAAAAACACGAGTCGGCCCTAAAACAACTACAGGTCGGCCTACGAAAGGAAAATTCATGAAGGCTCTTCAGATCACGAGCTACACGGGTCCCGAGGGCCTCGTGTACCAGGAGGCGCCGGTCCCCAGGCCGGCCCGGGGTCAGGTCACGATCGACGTCGAATATGCGGGGGCGAACTATGTCGAGGCGCTGTTCGCGGAGGGCCTGGCCTCTCGGCCGCTGCCTTGGACTCCGGGGATCGAAGCGGCGGGGCGCGTCCGCGAGCTTGGCGAAGGCGTGGAAGGATTGACGGTCGGCGAACCGGTGGCCGCGCCGATCACGATTTTGGGCGCGGGCGGCTACGGGCAGGTGGCTTTGGCGAAGGCTCCGCTCACCGTCCCTTTGCCTCCCGGGATGGATCCCGCGCTGGCGTCGGTCGTTCCCTCGAACACCACGACTGCCTTGGCCGCCTTGGAGCGGACCTTGCGCATTCAGCCAGGCGAGCATGTGCTGGTGCAGGCCGCGGCGGGAGGGCTCGGCACCCAGTTCGGCCAGATTGCGCGGCTGTTTGGCGCGGGCAGGGTCGTGGGGGTGGTCGGCTCAGAGCAAAAACGCCAGGTTGCCCTCGACCTCGGGTACGACGAGGTGTGGCTCCGCGACACGCTTCCCAGCAGGGATTCCGGCCAGTTCGACGTGATCGTCGATCCCGTCTCCGGCCCCGCGCGGCCGGAGAGCCTGAGGCTGTTGCGCTTCGAGGGCCGGCTTCTTGCGCTCGGCGACGCTGCGCAGGCCGGGGATCAGCGAATCAGCACCAACACGCTCTGGTCGAAGGGGGTCAGCGTTCTCGGTTTCAATATCGGCGGCTTGGGGGACGCCCACCCCGATGTCGTGGGTTCCTATCTCCGTCGCGCCCTCATGCTAGTGGCAACGGGTCAGATCACCGTCCCGGTCCAGGAAAGGCTTCCAATCGCCGACGCCGCCCGGGCCTTGACGGCGCTGCGTTCGGGAGGGACCATCGGGAAGTTCATCCTGGTGCATGAGCGCGACTGACAAGGCGGAAAGGGCTGTCGCCGCCCTCGCCCGCCGCCGTCGAAAACTCCCTTTCTCGCGGCTTTGCCCGCCCGATTGCCTCGGCATCGCCGAGCGGCCGACCGCGCGAACGGTGTAGGGTACACCAATAGCGCCTGTTCACGTATCAGGTGCCAACGGTTCGGTTGCTTGCCGTACCCGCCCATAGAAAGGGAGAGCTATTATGCCAAATTCCCCGACTAACGTCGAGGACGACATCGTCGGTGCCGGACGCATGATCACCAGCCGGTGGCGCCCCAGCACCCTGCGAACAACCCCGTCGCGCGAGGACCGCGGGCTGTTCGGCCACCCCCGGGGCCTGCCCTGGATGCTCAACGTGGAGATGTGGGAGCGTTTCTCCTACTACGGGATGCGCGCCATCCTGCTGTACTTCATTGTCGACACCGTCGGCAACGGCGGCCTGGGGCTGAGCAATAACTCCGGCTAGGTCATCCTTGCCGTCTACAGCGCGGCCGTCTACCTGCTGGCCATCCCCGGGGGCATTTTCGCCGACCGCGTCATAGGGCCGTGGCTGTCCACCCTTTACGGCGGACTGGTCATCATGGCGGGCCACGTCTGCCTGTCGATCCCCGTGCCAGCCGTTTCCTGGCTTGGCATCATCCTGGTCGCGGTGGGAACCGGCTTCATCAAACCGAACCTGTCGACGATCGTCGGAGGCCTGTACGACGATAACGACCCCAGGCGCGACGCCGGATTCCAACTGTTCTACATGTCAATCAACGTCGGATCGCTTGCCTCTCCCATAGTGACCGGCTGGCTGCGAGGACACTACGGGTACCACGCGGGATTCGCCTCTGCCGCTGTCGGCATGGGGTTCGCGCTGGCCGCCTTCGTCTACGGCCGCCACCGGCTTTCTGCCTTCGCATTCACCGTCCCCAACCCGATCCGCCCCTGGGAGCGCCGCAAGCTTGTTATATCCGCTGTGGCCGCGATCGCAGGAACGGCGGCGCTGGTCACGACCCTGTATTACCTCACCGGCAGCTTGCTTAACGCCCTCTCCGCCACAATGCTCGTCGTCCCGGCAACGGCGGCGCTGGGCTACTTCATGCTCATGTTCCGTTCCCCGAAGGTCACCTCCCGCGAACGCACCCATCTGCGCGCCTACATCCCCTTGTGGATCGGCGCGGTGCTGTTTTTCATGATCTCCGAGCAGGCCGCCGGCAAAATGGCAACCTTTGCCAAGGAAAACACCGACGGGAAAATCCCCGTGGTCGGCTGGGTCCTCAGCCCTGAGACCTATCAGTCCATCAACCCGGCCACAATCGTTGTGCTAGCGCCGCTGGTCGGCTGGCTATTTACCAGGCGGGCGGGGAAGTTCCCGTCGACCATCGCCAAGTTCGCAATCGCAGTGCTCTTAGTCGGCTTGTCCGCCTTTATCCTGGGCTTCGGGTTCCAAACGTGGACCGGCGGCAAGAATCTTGCGCCATGGTGGTTCCTGGCGGCAGTGTTCATCGTGCAGACCGTGGGCGAGCTGTTCTTGTCTCCGGTGGGCCTGTCCACGACCTCGGCGCTGGCGCCCAAGAACTTCGCCTCTCAGGCGATGAGCCTATGGCTGCTGACGACCGCCACAGGCCAGGGGCTCGCCGGTTTCATCATTTCTCAAACCAAGGACATCCCGAACTCGACGTATTACTACGGCCTGGGCGCGGTCACGGTTGCCGTGGCGGTCATCCTGTTCGCCGTCGCCCCGTGGACCAAGCGGCAGATGGCCGACGTCGGCGCATTCTCTCGGGAGTAGCGGGGCCCCGTGGCTCTGTTGGCCTGAACTCCGCCGGTTTCGCGGCCGCCGTCTCGGTGACGGCTGCCGCAGGGTTTTCCGATGTGCCAGCTCGGTTTCACCAGCGCGCCAGATCGGTTCGCCAGCGCATCAGATCGACAAAGGCTCGGCAAGTCTCGGCGGACCGATTATTCGCGACAGCCCAGCTGTCGACGCCAGGCCGAGCCATTCACAGCGTGCCCGGCAAGTCGCGGCGGACCGGGCTAGTCGCGGCGGACGGCTAGTCGCGGCGGACGGCTAGTCGCGGCCTTCCGTCTCCTCGAATTCGGCGCGGGTCGGCATGTCGAAGTTGAGAGTCTCGCTCCAGCGGAACCCGAGGGGGTCGCGGCCGGCGTCGTACTTGTCGTCGAAACGCAGGCCCGCGAAGGGACCGGCGCCCTTGACGCTGGATTCGTAGACGACCGCTGCGGCTTCGTTCGTCTCGCTTGGAAGGGCGTCGATAGATTCGCCGATCCACGTGCACATCGAGGCTTCGGCTTCGACCATCTCTCTCATCATCGCCTCGTCGCCGCCGGAGAGGATGTCGAGTTCAACGGTTTCGAGCTGCACGTACTTGTTCATGTGCAGATCGAGGAAGGTCCGGGTTGAAATCGTTTCATCGAGCAGATTAGGGGCCTCGAAGTGCGAGCTGCCCGAGACGAAGCGAATCACGTCGATGAATCTCAAGAAACGGGCGAACCCGACGTCGTACTCCCCGTTTATGGCGTAGACCTTGACGTCGGGGGCGCCTTCGAGGCCGTTGGCGATGAGGGACGAGCAAATCTGCGTGTTTCCCGAGGCGAGGATGCGGTAGGAGATCGGAACGGCGCCGGGCCACTCGGAGAGCCCACTTGCCCTCTCCGGGCGGTCGAAATAGCTGACCGGCCGATTGTCGAGGCTGTACAGGTATGCGCGATTGACCATATGCGTTCCTTTCTGAAGCATGTGCGTCCCGTTCTGGACCGTGTGCCTTCCTTCGTCGGCCACGTGCGTCCCCATATTGACCACGGGCGTCCCTTTGTTGACCACACGTGCCCCGTTGCTGACCACGCGTCTCCCTTTGTTGACCACACGTGCCCCTTCGCTGGCCACGCGCGTCTCTTCGTCTGGCGTTCCGTCCCCGGCTGCTCAAACTCGGAGTCTAGGTCTCGGAAACGGTGCCGCGAAGCAGGCGGCCCTCCTTTCGCCTTCTTCCGTTCTTCCCTCCTAGGTTCCCACTGCCGATCACTTCAACGCGAACACCCTCCAAATTCGCGTCAGAGATTAAGACAAGCGCCTTCAAACGAGCGTCCGCGGCGAGAGTGCTGACTTTCAAGTTTTCGGCCACCGTTTCTGCCGTGCCCGAAAGGTCTTCGACAACGTCGGACGCCGGCTCTGTGATCCCCTTTCTCGAGCACCCGAGGGACGTCCCCGTGGGCTCCAGTTTCAGCGCAGCCTTTCGGTGCTGCTCCGCCCGACGCATTTCCCACGCCAACAGGTGGAACCGTGTCCCCACCGTGGCCGCGAAAATCGACGACGCCGGGCGCGCAGGACTGCGTGGGCGGCGTCGTGAAGAAGAAAGCGAGAGTTCTATCGAGTTTTTCCTATGAGGCGGAGCTGTCTAAACATCGGCATCGCATTGTCCGTTTCGAACGCGTCTATTCGCGCTTCAGAGGCTCCTGCAGCCCCGGCAAGCGCGTCTCTCGCCATGAACATGCCTTCTTGCGCCCACCGACTAGAAACGTGAGGAAGAACGAGGGCTTAACAAACGACACTCGGGAATCCTCGGAGAGTAGGAGGTTAAGAATCAGCGCTTCACCACCGCATGAAGCCGTAGAATCACTTTGCCGAGCAGTGAGGGCGCTCATCTCACAGACGCCTTTGACGGAAGGAAGTCAAGGACCGCCACGCACAACCTTCGGGCAGCCGCGCAGAACCAGCAGAGTGCCGCGCCAAACCAACGGAGAACAACGCTGAGCCAGAAAGCGACAGGAGAAAACGAACAGAGGGCGCCGACGCCAGACCCGCGTTCCCAAAGCCTAAGCAAGCTTTCGCAGCCGGCCTATTCGTAACCACCGTTCATCTTCTTGACGACTACTAAATTCGACGGAACGGTCCTGGCGGCTCGGTGATAATCGATCATCTGCCGCTCTGACGCGAGCCCGCACTGGAATGGATTCCTCTCAAAGGCGAAGCAACCGCCTTTCATTGACTTTGTACGGAGGATTCAACTTCCCGACATCGGCGCTCACTCCGGAGTCCAAGAATCCAAAACGCGGGTTTCGCAGCTCAAAGCCTCAAACGATCTACGTGACTGCAAGTGACTGCTGACGGCCGCCGATAGGCGCAGCTTCCCGAATCCGCACGGAAAAGCAAAGATCGCTTCGGTTAGGAGTCTTTCACGTAAAAACAACATTCCATCAACGGTTACTTTGTAGTACTCTCGAATCTATCAGCAGCGTTCGACGCCGCTCTATTCGATCTCGACAACTTACACCCAAGGGAGCAAAAGAAAATGATGACCAATAATATAAACAACCATAGTTTGCAGAATTCCAATAGCGGTAATCAAAACAATACTTCTATATACAACACAGGAACTTTTAAGAACGTCATATATTACGGTGAGTCACATAAATTATCCGGTGACGAAGGCGCAAGATGGAAACTCCTTTCAGCGGTCGTCGGCATCATTTCCGCAGTCACGTAGATCGTTTGAGGCTTTGAGCTGCGAAACCCGCGTTTTGGATTC
>CAJPTB010000127.1 GCA_905373325.1 uncultured Ancrocorticia sp. | reverse complement strand
GCCTTCTTGACTGCAGACGTGATCTCCACCGGTTTGAGCTCCGACTGGAAGGCGCGCGAGAAGACGGATGCCACCGCGCTCTCCACGCCCCTTTCGAACTTTTCGAATGCGCCCACAAGACACCTCCTATCAACGCAACATCAGTCTTAACGATACGGCGAAATCCCCCGCAAGGCATCATCGTACGGGCCTTCTCCCCAAAGGTTTGACGGCGAACACACTGGATTTGCGGCGCTTGGCCGCGTTCGGGGCACCGAGTAAGCCGATAACGTAACAGTGGACCGACGACGAATTGTGGGATGTGACACTTTTTAACACGACGGTAGTTGAATATGAAATAAGATGTTCAAGGCCAATCGGTCCGACGTCGGAGTGCCCCCCAACGGGGTCTCTTTCGCATTGGTCGGCGCAGATGCAGGCTCCGGCCCATCGGATCTGCTCGATGCCCGTCTGTTCGAGACCCGGGGCGACCCGGCGTCGCCATCGTGAAAGGAAACTATGTCCAAGGCAATCTATTCTGCGCTCGCGAAGGTCCTCGCGGCAGTGCTGGTCGCAGCGGGCGCCGCCGCGATCGTCGGAGGCAAGATCGCCCACTCGACGGTCTCGGAGCAACTCGCCCAGGAGAGGATCGACATGCCCTCCAAGGGCGGCATCGAAGCGCTCAAAGACAAGGAGTCGAAGGAGGAGCTTCGCCCCTACATCGGACAGAGGCTCACAACCGGCCCCCAAGCGAAGGCCTTTGCCGACCATTACATCCGCCAGCACATGCTCGAGGCCTCCGGCGGCAAGACCTTCGAGGAGGTCTCCGGGCAGTACATGTCTTCGCGCGGCAAGGTCTCGGCGGACCAGGAGGCGAAGCTCAAAGACCTGCGCCAGACCCTGTTTGAGGGCAACTCGGTGCGCGGCATGCTCCTCAACGCCTACGGCTGGTGGACGGTGGGAACGATCACTCTCTTTGCCGGCGTCGGACTTGTGGTTCTCGGCATTGCCCTCGCAATCCTCGGTTTCGGCGTTTTGAGGCCGAAGAAGGCAGAAGCGAAGCCGACGGAAAGGGAGTAGGCGGAAGGCGTCCGAGGCCGACGGGCGAAGTGTCCCAAGGATCATCGCCGTCGGACTTGGAAAACCCGGCGGCGGCCTATATGCTGTAGGTCGCCGCGCAAGCGGCCAAGCTCAAGTGGCGGAATAGGCAGACGCGCACGGTTCAGGTCCGTGTGCCCGAAAGGGCGTGGGGGTTCAACTCCCCCCTTGAGCACCGATACGGTTTGAACACAGACGCACAGCGTATGTGACCGATGCACCTATAAAGAGTGGTGCATCCATAAACATGCAAAGCGCTTCTCCTCATCCAGGACCCGTGCCTTTGACTTCCATGTCGGTCCGTTCCCCTTTCGAAAGCCTGTTTGCAGCCCGTCCCCGTCCGTGGGCTAACTTCGGTGCGCAACGGTTGGCGACTCCATAGGCGCGCATCTGTGAACCGCGGTTGTGGTGTCGAACGGCAGTCTCGCCCTTCGTCGTCCATAGGCGCGCGTTCGTTGGCGACGAGCCCGTAGACGTCGACATGCGCATCTGTCTTCGAGGTCCGGCGGCTTCGACGGGCGCTTCCTCCATCTGCGTTTGCCAGGAAAGCCTTAGATCCAAAGCAGAGGGCGACGACGTCGCCCGTTTCTTCCACGCCCAAGTCCAGGAGGTTTCGAACTGTCTTTTGCGTTCTCAAGCGACTTTTGTACAGAATCGAAAGTTTCTCTATATAAAACTTCCAGGCGCGAAAGATAAATCTTGACGTTTGGCTTGCGTTTCCAAAGATGGGAAATATGCATTTTTGTACTGGCAAAGCAAGGAATGAAATTCATTTATAAAGGGCTTTGAAGTATTCACAGTATATCGACTCATATTAGTCGTCTCGGATATTGTGCGTGCCATTTGAAAGGAACTTGGGCACAGTTCGTATGCTCGCTGATAGAGTCAGCGGTTCTCCTCCTTTTCATGCGCCTCATTGGCCTTCGAATTTGATCGGAAGCTATGGGCAAGAAGGTGTCGGTAGCGAGACTAAACGTGTTTGTCAATGGTGTGAGTAAACCCTTGGTCGCGCTTGTGCCGATCGATACCCGCTAGTAGTCTTCAAACCAAGCGAAGTAAATACGACTAAAGAACACAGCTGACGATGCCCTGGTACAGCATCGGGTTGAGTCTCGATTCGGCAAAAGAGAATCGATGCTTCGCAAGCCTTCACCTCTCAAGTGGATCGGTTGGCGATCGCGACCGGCAAAACTTGACGACAACCAGATAGAAGACCCATCACGACTGAGACTGATGCTTTCTCTACTCAGGGGCTTCTATTAGGACGTTTCCATTCTGGCTGCGTTCTTTCCGTCAACCTGGTGCGCACACCCTTGTGCGTGTCGTCAAATGCATCGTTCTTCGATCTCCCCTTGCCACTCTGACCTTGTCAACTCTTCTTTAAACAATCTCGTCAACTTTTCTCTAAACGCTCGCCGACCTAGACGCGGAGCGCGTTTCCAAGGCTTGGTTTCCCATTCGGGGGCCGAAAGACCAACTCGTTGCTGCCAGTCGTGGCGCCCGCGGCGTGACGGGTATGGAAGTCGTTGTCACATTGTTCTGCCGAATAGAGGAATCGTTCGTCGAAACACGTGGAACGGCTTAAGTCACAAACAACAAACAAAGGAGGTGGCCTCAATGGCTACGTACGTTTCTCCCATGATCGAAGAGATCGCCGATTACACCGACACCACTCGGGGATACTACCTCGGCTGGGCCGACGCCTTCGGCGGCGGTTTCGGCGGCGGTCGCTGGTACCCCGTGCCCTGGTGGTGAGTCCGTCGCGCTCCTGAGCGCAGCGAAACCCAGCCAAGGCGGAATTGGACGGCGAAAGCTGTCCGCCGCGGAGGCTCGGCTGCGAGAAGGCTGTGGCCGGGCGCCGCGTCGCCGGACGCCGACGTTCTTCTGATTCCCACCTGAACGGCACATCCCTGGGTGTGGGCCAGCGTTCTGGCTCACACCCAGGTTTCAACTAGGAGCGAAGACCGATGCAGACATTGCTGGAGACTTTCCGACCCGACGAGCGCCGCCTCGTCTCGGTGCAGCTTTCGCCATATCTCGAGTGGTGGGTCGCCGACGGCCGCCGACGCGAACGGCTTAGCCGTTCCGACGTCAGTTTCGACGTCCCGGAGTCTATGCGCGAGACGGTTCTCGGGCTGCCGCACCGTGCGACCATTCGCCGGGCGGCGGAGGAGCTTGTGCGCACCGACAGTCCGGGCGTCGCCGTTCTCTTCGACGGCACGGAGGTGATCGCCCTGGTTCCGGCGTGGTCGGGCGAAAGCCTGTACTGGGCGGCCAAAGACGGCGTTCTTCTTCTGTCGACGTCGGCGCGCTCAATCGCCAAGGAGATAGGAGCCGACGTCAACCGCGCTTTCCTCGCCTCCTTCTTGGTGGACGGCCTTCCCCTCGGCGTGATGTCCAGAATCTCTCCGTGGGACGGCGTCCAGGCGCTCGCGCCCTTCGAAATGCTCCGGGCAGACAGAGATTTGAGGGATTCGAGCGTCAACGCCCGGCCCGTTCAGGTCTCTCCCCGCATCGAGCCGATCGGCGAGGATGAGGGGGATGTAGACGAAGGCATGAGGGCTTTGCGCCAAGCGCTGGCGGAGGCGACATATCGGCGGTGCGCCGGGCAAGAAGGCGTGATTTCCTGCGACATTTCCGGCGGGGTCGACTCGGCCGCGAACGCCTACCTTCTGCGGGCGCTCCACATGGACTTCGACGCGACGCACGCCTCGTCGAGTTCTGAGTACAACTTGGACGACATGTGGGCCAGGCGCATCGTCAACGACGTCGGCGCGTCGGCTGTGTTCTATCCCGCGCTCGGATCGACAGGGCTCACCTTCGACGCCGGGGCGGCCTTCCCCAACGGCTACGTTCCGGAGACGCCCGTCATGTGGTGCGACACCGAAGGATACGCCAAGGCGTTGGCGGATCGGACGGAGCCCGCCCGAAGGCGGCCGATCCGGCGGGGGAGGCACCATGCCGAGCATTTCGACCCGCCGCCGTCTGCTCGTCTGCAGCTCATGGGGCTCGGCGGCGACGAGCTGTTTGCCCCGCTGCCGGCGACAGCGTGGTCCCTGGCGCACCAGGCGCCCTTGCGGGCGCCCCGTCTGGCGATCGCTTACTGCAGAAACAACCGCATACCCCTGCGGCGCGGGATTCCGAGCATCGCCAGCAAGGTCAGGTACGGGCGGTGGGTCAGCCGCTCGATGCGCGAGCTCGCCTCCAAAGGATCGACGCCAAACGACGATCTGTCGTGGTCGGGCGGATTCTCCTTCCCCTCCTATATGCTCAACGAGGCGAAGGAGCTCGTGCGCGCGCCGTTCGACGTCGGCCGACTCGAGCCTTTGAACGAGGACCGCACCGTCAACCAGGCCCTGGAGTCGCTGCTGGGACAGACGGCGATCATCCGCCAGGTCAATGACATGTTCGGCCGGGGCGGCATAACGTGGACGTCGATCTTCGTCGATCCCGGGGTCATAGGCGCGGCTCTCGCCCTTCCCTTGAAGACGCGGCTGCATCCCTATATCAACAAGCCTTCCCTCTACCGCGCCATGCGCGGGCTGATGCCGCGCGAAATCTTCGCGAGGGCGACGAAGGGCGAGTACACGAAGGACTCGTACAAGACGTTCTTTGCTCGCCGAGAGTCCCTCGTGGACGAGCTTGCGCATGGATACGTGGGGCAGCTGGGCTTGATCGATCGCAGCGCCCTCAAAGCAAAGCTGTCGATGCGGGCGGTCTCCAGCGAATTCCTCTTCGAATTGAAAAGGCTGGTAGCCGCTGAAAGGTGGATCCGAAGTGTTCGGTAAAAAAGAAGGAAAGAAGAACGCGGTGCCGGACGGGCTGTCGCTGGCCCCGGGCGTCTCTGTTCTTGAGACTGAGAAGGGCACGGTCCTTTTCGACGGCAGGCAGGGCCGGTATTTCCAGCTCAACGAGCTTGGGCTGATCGTCGTGCGCTCTCTTGCGGAGGGGAAGGACGCAGACGCGATCGTCCACCGCGTCGTCGAGGTTTACGACGTCGACGCGAAGACGGCCGACGCCGACGTGAGAGCCTTCCTCGCCCAGATCAAAGAACTCGGAGTCGCGGTGTGACAGGCCTACTCGCCTTGTGAACGCCTCCGTGCCCCCATGGTCGGAGGCTGGCGTGGGCGGCTGGTTGAGCATGCCGTCGCAAAATGCCGTGAAACCGCGGAGCCTGCGGCGGGGCGTGGGCGGGCGGCTTGCAACTTGCGGTCTGTGACGATTTCGGAACTGTCTGCCGACCCGCTGAACAACGCCGCTGCCCGCGGGCAACGGCGATCTCGAAGCGGCGCGGCGGGCAGGCCTCGGCGGGCCGCTTCGATTGCTCGTGAAATCTTTAGGAACTCGAGTTCAGGGCTTTGCGCGCGCCGACAAAAGAACTAATCAATGTAATTTTTAAATATATTGTGGTTAAAAACTTAGTTAAATATGTAAGTAGTTGCTTCTAATGATATTAGATTATTAGACGTTAGTCAATAGTAATTTTGTCACCTCTTGTGCCCTTGAGCTGACCTCTCTTCGGAAGTAAGCTTTTAGTCAAGCAAAGAAAACGAGGGTAAACATAATGAATCTGATGTGTTTGTCAAACTGAAGTTCGAGCCGTGGTTCTTTACAAAGAGCCGAAGCTCCCCGGGCTTTGAACCCTGAGACGGCTTGATCGGCGATCCCGGTTGAGCGTTTCGAAAAATTGAAATAATCCATTTTTAAGGTTGAACGGAAGAGATCCGTGTTCGGAAAGTCTCTCGCAATGACCCCGTTTCCGACGGACCGCAGCTCTGCGCGATGTATTTAGGCGCACATCGCCTTTAGGCGTGGATCTTCTTTAGGACGTGCAGTCGTTTTAGGCGTACGCGTCGCCGGGCGCACGCCTGTCGGCCCTGATTGAATCGTTCTGACTCACCTCTCTCATTTTCCCGGATTCTCGGGTCTCACTAGCTTGGCTTCCCGTTTTCGGGAGGCCGTCATGGACCAACCCGTCGTCGTCCATTCGTCTGTGGCGTGACGGGATGGAGGCCGCGTCGTTCCATGTCGCTCCTTCGAGCGTGCGAAGCGGCTTGACTGTATACAACAACGAATAGGAG
>CAJPTB010000126.1 GCA_905373325.1 uncultured Ancrocorticia sp. | reverse complement strand
CCGCCTGTGCGCTAGCTGTCCTTGTTCTGTTCCTTGCCCTTCTTCCACTCGGAAGTGAAGTACTTGGCGACGTCGGACCACTCTTCCTTGCCGGCTGCGTACTGCTGGAGGTGCGAGCCGAGCTGCTTCTTGTAGTCTTCCGAGGGGAAGACCGTGAAGTCCCAGGTCACGGGATCCAGGTCCTTGTTGTTGATGTACTTGACCACTTCTTTGCCGAGCGGATCGGATGGGCTCTGGGAGGCGAATGCCTTAAAAGGCGCGATGAAGCCGAGGTCCTCGGAGACCAGCTTGGCGCCTTCCTTGGAGGTGTAGAGCCAATTGACGAAGTCGATCGAAGCCTTCTTGTCGGATTCGGAGGCCTTGTTGTTGAGGGCGAGGTAGTTCTCCGTTCCGATCGCGATGCCGTTCTTTTCCTCGCCTTTGACTCCCGTGTAGATCGGAAGGAAATGAACGTCCTCAGGCTTGACGACGTTGCCCTTGTCGCCCTTGATCTGCTCCCAGGCCCAGTTGCCGTTCTGGACCATGGCGGCCTGGCCGCGGGCGAACTCGGACATCGAGTCGGAAACGGACTTGTTGCTCGCCTCCGAAGGCGAAACCGTCGAGTTCTTCAGGTACAGGTCGAAGATCTTCTTGTAGTTGTCGAGGTAGGTCCCCTTAAGGGTGTCGGCGTCCTTGGCTTTGGCGTCCTTCAACTCGTAATGGAGGGGGTAGTTGGCCAGGTGGGTATGCCAGCGCCAGTCTTCCCCGGAAGCGAGCGACGTCGAAGCGAATGCGCCCTTGATGCCGAGCTGGTCCTTCTTGGCTTGGATGTCCTCGGCGACTTCCTTGAGCTTGTCGAAGCCCTTGATCTCGTCGACCGACTTCGCCTTGGCGTCCGGCAGGGCGAAGTACTTCTTCATGATGGCGTCGTTGTAGACGATTCCATAGCCCTCGGTGGTGAAGGGGACGCCGTAGATCTTGCCGTCTTCGCCCTTGAGCGCCAAATCTTTCTTTGTCAGATCCTTGGTGAATTTCTCGTCGCTCAGATCCGAGGCGTACTTCTCCCAGTTCTTCAGGCCAATGGGGCCGTTGACGTTGAAGAGGGTCGGTGCGTCAGACTTGTTGATTTCTGTCTTGAGCGTCTGCTCGTAGTTTCCGGCCGCCGCGGTGCGGATCTTGACCTCGACGCCCGTCTTCTTCTTGTATTCTGCCGCGACTTTCTTCCAGGCCTTCTCGGCTTCGGGTTTGAAGTTGAGGTAGTAGACGGAGGCTTTGCCGTCGTCTTTCTTGTCAGAGCTGCTCGAGCAGGCCGCTAGGCCTCCGAGAGAAACCGCAGCCGCCGCCACGGCGGCCACGATGCTTGTGGTGCGACGCATGAATGCCCTCCTTTGGACAAACCGGCGAGACAGTCCCGCCGTCGGGGTGTGCGTTGCTCGGTGAGAGCCGAGCGTACCCATTTTCTATCACAAGTGGAGGCGGTTATGAAAACTGTTGCACAAACGTTACAGAAACGGAGGTCTCCTTTTGGCGAAAAGGTGCGGAAAAGATTCGCAAGATCGCGCAAGACGCAGCAGAGACGGCGAAAAGTACGTGATCTCATGAGTCGCCTCCAGTGCTCATCATGAGATCACGTACGCGTCAGAAAAGGCACCGCCGGCGTCGTCCGGCTAATCCGAGACGTTCTGGGCAGCAGGCTGCTCGATTCCGGAAGGGTCAGACGGACTCCGGTTCGAGAACGCTCAGATGGACTTCGGTTCGATCTTCCAGACGTCGCGGGCGTAGTCGCCGATCGTCCTGTCGGAGCTGAAAATGCCCGAACGGCAGATGTTGACCCAGCACTTGCGCGCCCACTCCTTGCGGTCGCGATAGTCCTCGGCCATGCCGTCGCGGGCTTCGCGATAGGACGCAAAGTCGCCCAGCAGATAGTAGGTGTCGGGTTTGTCCCACGACGAGCCGTCGATCAGCGAGGCCCGCAGATCGTGGAAGTCGCCGGATCCTCCATCGTCAAGGGTGCCGTCGACGAAGGCGTCCATGACGCGCTTGAGTCCCGGGACCGTCTCGTAGTGGTGGCGGGGGTCGTAGTTGCGGCGAAGCTCGGGGAGCTCCTCTTCGCGGGCTCCGAAGATGTAGGCGTTGTCCTCGCCGACGGCATCGGCGATTTCCACGTTGGCGCCGTCGAGCGTGCCGAGCGTGAGGGCGCCGTTCATCATGAACTTCATGTTCGACGTTCCCGAGGCCTCTTTTCCTGCCATCGAGATCTGCTCGGAGACGTCGGCTGCGGGGATGATGTACTCGGCGGGCGTCACGTTGTAGTTCTCGACGAAAACCACGCGGATGAGGTCCTTCGTGTCGGGGTCGTTGTTGACGACGCGGCCGACTTCGTTGATGAACTTGATAATGGCCTTCGCCCGCTTGTATCCGGGGGCGGCCTTGGCGCCGAAAATGAAGACCCGCGGGACGACGTCCATGCCGGGGTCGGCCTTCATCCGGTAGTACAGATCGAGGATGTACATGGCGTTGAGAAGCTGGCGCTTGTACTCATGCAGCCGCTTGATCTGCACGTCGTAGACGGCGTCGATCGGAATCGAGTCGCCCTGGCGCTTTTCCAGCCATTCGGCGAAACGCACCTTGTTCTCGCGCTTGATCTCGTTGAGGCGCTCATACAGCGCGTCGTCGCCCTTGGCCTCGAGGTCGAGAAGCTTTGAGAGGTCGCGAACCCAGGCGTCGGAGCCGAGCTTCTCGGTCAGCAGCGCGGCCAAGCCCGGGTTGCAGGCGTTGAGCCAGCGGCGTTGCGTCACGCCGTTCGTCTTGTTGTTGAACTTCTCGGGCCAGATGTCGTGCCAGTCGTGGAGGGTGTCGCGCTTGAGGATGTCGGTGTGGATTGCCGCGACGCCGTTGATCGAATACGACGCATAACAGGCGATCCACGCCATGTGCACGCGCCCTCCGGAGAGCGGCGCCATGTAGTCGATCTTCCCCTGGTCGCAGCCTTTGTCGGCGAGCTCGATGCGGAACCGGCGGTCGATTTCGGCGACGATCTCCATGATGCGCGGGAAGATTTGCTGGAAAATCGAGGTCTCCCACGTTTCCAGGGCCTCGGCGAGAACCGTGTGGTTGGTGTAGGCGAAGGTGCTTTGCACGACTTTCCATGCGTCTTCCCACGACATGCCGTGCTCGTCCAGCAGCAGGCGCATGAGTTCGGGAATGGCCAGCACCGGATGCGTGTCGTTGAGCTGGATCGAGTTGTACTTGCCGAAGTCGCGCAGGTCCTCTCCGTGGTTTCGGATGTAGGTGTCGATCATCGTCTGCAACGACGCCGAAACGAAGAAGTACTGCTGGCGCACGCGCAGGACCTTGCCCTCGTAGGTCGTGTCGTTCGGGTAAAGGACGCGGCACAGGTCGGCCACGCGCTCGCGCTCGATGATCGCGTCGGTGAAACGCTGGGAGTTGAAGGCGTCGTAGTCGAATTCCTCGATGGGCTCGGACTTCCACAGGCGAAGCGTGTTGACGTTCTTCGTCCCGTAGCCGGTGATCGGCATGTCGTAGGGCACCGCGCGCACATGCATGTCAGCGAAATGGACGTATTTGGAGGCTTCTTCGTGGCGGATGACGAAGGGGTAGCCCTCCTCCATCCAGGGGTCGGGATGCTCGTTCTGGAAGCCGTCGTCGATTGTCTGCTTGAAGAGCCCGTAGCGGTAGAGGATTCCGTAGCCCGTCACCGGGAGGTCCATCGTCGCGCAGGAATCCAGGAAACATGCGGCCAGGCGGCCCAGACCTCCGTTGCCCAGGGCTGCGTCGGATTCGGCCTCGAGGATGTCGCTGAGGCTCTGGCCGTGGGCTTCGAGGGCGGCGCGGGCGTCGTCGAGCATGCCCAAATTGACGAGGTTGTTGAGCAGTGCGCGGCCTTCGAGGAACTCCGCGGAAAAGTAGGCTGCTTGCCGGCCGGGCTCGTAGGCGCGGTAAGTTGCGTGCCAGGCGTCGGCGATGCGTTCGACGACGAGGCTCGAAAGGCCCGTCCAGAACTCCATCTCGGTCGAGTTTCGGGTGGTTTTGCCGGAGGCGGCGCGGACGAATGCGGCCAATGGCTGCGTCAGATCGGTCGACATGATTCTCCTTGCGAACTTAAAGGACGCTGTGAACTCCGGCCGATGGCTGGCGCCGGGCAATGGCGGTGACACCGGGCAGGCGTCGTTGCGTCATGCACGTCACATCAAGACTACAGGGTGCCGGACGGAAAATGCTCGCCCACTTTTGTGGCAAATGCGACGATCGCGCCGGGGCGGACCGTGCACGGCGGGCGGTCATTGCCTATGCTTGGGACGTAAAGCGGGTATCCCTTTACATGGTTTGAGGCAAACGGAGGAAGTATGCCCGCAATCGTCATTCTCGGAGCGCAATGGGGCGACGAGGGCAAAGGGAAGGCAACCGATCAGCTCGGAACGGCGGCGCGGTGCGTCGTCAAGTTCAACGGGGGCAACACGGTGGTGGTCGATGGGGAGAAGTTCGCGCTGCATCTGCTTCCCTCGGGGATTCTTTCGCCCGGATGCGTTCCCGTCATCGGCAACGGGGTGGTTGTGGACCTCGGCGTTCTCTTCCAGGAGATCGCGGAGCTTGAATCGCGGGGAATCGACGTCGCCAAGCTGCGGATTTCAGCCAATGCGCACGTCATCACCCCTTTTTGCAAGGTCCTCGACGCGCTCAGCGAGCGAAGTCTGGGGCCGCGCAAGATAGGCACGACGGGGAGGGGGATCGGCCCGGCTTATGCAGACAAGGCGTCGCGTTTGGGCATTCGCATCCAAGACGTTTTCGACCGCGAGCTTTTGCGCGAGCGCGTGGGCGCCGCCGTCGAACAGAAGCGGGCCCTGCTGGAAAGCGCGGGTGAGGAGATCGACGTCGAAGCCGTCGTCGCCGAGCTTTCCGGCTACGCCGAACGGCTGCGCCCGATGGTCGGCGACGTCGGACGCGAGGTCAATGCCGCCCTCGACGCCGGAGAGACGGTGGTCTTCGAGGGCGGGCAATCGACGATGCTCGACATCGACCACGGCACCTACCCGTTCGTGACGTCGTCGAACGCGACGGCCGGCGGGGCCTGCACGGGGACGGGCGTGGGGCCCGCGCGCATCGACCGTGTTGTGGGGATCGCCAAGGCGTATGTCACCCGCGTGGGCGAGGGCCCTTTCCCGACGGAGCTCCTCGACGAGGCGGGGGAGCGGCTTCGGCTTGGCGGCGGCGAATTCGGGACGACGACGGGGCGCCCGCGCCGTTGCGGATGGTTCGACGTTCCGGTGGCCCGTTACGCGACCAGAGTCAACGGGCTGACGGATCTGGTCTTGACAAAGCTCGACGTTTTGGGCGGTTTCGCGGAGATCCCCGTATGCGTGGCCTACGAGATCGACGGCGTGCGCGTCGAGGACGTCCCCGTCACTCAAGCCGAATTTGCGCGAGCCAAGCCGGTCTACGAGATGTTTCCCGGATGGGATGAGGACGTCTCCTCCTGCCGCGGTTTTCGAGACCTGCCTGCCGAAGCCCAAGACTATGTTTCGGCCCTCGAGGGTCTGTCGGGCTGCCCGATCTCACTCATCGGAGTGGGTCCCGGCCGCGACCAGACGATCGTTCGCCGAAGCCTGCTTTCGTAGAGGGCTTTTGCAGGGCTTCAAGGGGCCGCTGGGAGGGCCGTCAAGGAGGCATGACGACGAAAGGGGCGTTCACCCGATCAGGTGAACGCCCCTTCGAGTCGGGGTCTAGAGAGAGCCGGGCCTAGAGAATCTTGGTCGGCGGGACGCTCAGGGGGACTGTAAGTCCATCCCGCGCGTCTGGCGAGGGGGAATCTGAGGGAGAGAGCGACAGTGGCGTCGTTTCAGCGCTGTGAGTGCTCGGCAGGGGCGGGGTCTGAGTGCTTGGAGTCGCCGTGGCCGGCGCACTTTCACTCGGGGGAAGCGAGGGCGCCGGGCTTCCGGCGACCGAGGGCGTCCGGCTCGCGGCAGCCGAAGCTTGCAAGGCGTTCCCCGCTTCCGCTTGGCCTGCCGATTGCGCCGACAGCGGCCCTGAGAAAGATTCGCCTGAATAGTGGCCTTGGTACTGCTGGCCGCTGTCCAACCCGGCGTGCCCGCCGGGGCCGGGGTATCCGCCGCCGGGGCCGGAGTAGTTTCCGCCGCCCGGGAATCCCTCGCCCGGGCCGGAATATCCGCCGGGGCTCGGGTATCC
>CAJPTB010000125.1 GCA_905373325.1 uncultured Ancrocorticia sp. | reverse complement strand
CTTCGATCGCGGACGGGGCGTATGCGCCGGCCTTGCTCACGGTCAGGCCGGACGTCACCGTTCCACGGTGCAAAGCGGGGAGAATCTCGCTCCATCTGGCCTCGCGTAGCCTGGCCTTGGCTTCGATCGAGCCGAGGAATCCGGCGTCGAGAAGCCCCGAAAGCAGGCCGCCCATAAACGAATCGCCGGCGCCCACGGTGTCGACCACGTCGATCGTCAGCGGATCGACGACGAGCATGTCGCGTTCGGCGGCCAGACGGGCGTAAGAGCCCCACGGTCCGCGCGTCACCACCACGAGTCCGGGGCCGAGCTTCGACCAGCGCCTCATGACCTCCTCCACCGGGGTCTCTTTGCCGTACAGCCAAGCGAGGTCTTCGTCGGACGCTTTGACGACGTCGGAGAGTGCGACGATCTCCTCGATGCGGCCGATGACCTTTTCCGGAGACTCCATGATCGCCGGCCTGGCATTCGGGTCGTAGGAGACCGTCCCTTGAGCGGCGAAGTCCTTGACGGCTTGAAGCACCGCCGAGCCGCCCGGCTCAAGGGTCGCAGCGAGGCTTCCCGTGTGCAGGTGGGCGATGTCGCCGGGATGCGGCAGCGGCGGGACTTCCCACGTCAGATCGAATTCGTACTTGGCGCGGCCGAGCTCGTCGAGCAGGGCGTAGGCCAAGGACGTCTTGAAAGCGCCGTTGCTGCCGGGGACGACCCCGACCTTGTGCTCGGCAGCGAAGTCCTCGATCATTTTCCCGTGGCGGTCCTTGCCCCACCACGCGCCGATGAGCGCGGGCCTGTCCAGATTGGCCAGCACGCTGGCCACGTTCAGCGGGCTTCCTCCCACGTGTTCCGAGGAATCTTCGCCCCTGATGACGACGTCGATGAGGGCCTCTCCCAGGCAGAGAACTGGTTTGTTTGCTGTGGTCACGTTGTTTCCTTCGTTTGGGGCGTCGCTGCTACTTCAAGCCTAGCTTGGATTCCATCTCTTCGAGCGGGACCCCCTTGGTCTCGGGCATCATCTTGAGGACCCAGAAGAGCTGGCCGCACATGCAGACGAAGAAGATGAGGAAGGCGAATCCGCCGCCCAACTTTCCGATGATTGTCGGGAACGCGTAGGTTGTGACGGCTGCGAAGACCCAGTGCGTGAGGGATCCGAAGGATTGCCCGGTTCCGCGGACCTTGTTCGGGAAGATCTCCGATATGAAGACCCAAATGACGGAGCCTTGGCCGAAGGCGTGGGCTGCGATGAAGAAGAGCAGGCCGACGAGCACCAACAGGGACGACGTCGAATCGAAATTCCCCTCGTACATGAACATGACGCCCGTCAGGAATCCCAGCGACAGCAGGTAGCCGATCGAGCCGACGATCATGAGCGATCGGCGTCCGATCTTGTCGATGACCGTCAGGGCGGCCATTGTGGCGATGAGATTCATGATGCCGACCGCCACCGACATGAGATAGGCGTCGTCCTTGGACGCTCCCGCCTCCCTCATGACCTCGGGGGCGTAGTAAAGAATCGCGTTGATTCCAGAAAGCTGGTTGCACATCGCGATAATGAAGGCGAAGATGATGACCTTGCTGTAGCGCCGTGAGAAGAAGTCGGACCGGCTTCCCTTCGTGCGGTCCGCTGCCAGCTGCTGGCGGATCTCTGCGATCTGCTCCTCGGATTCGGCCTGGGTGCTGCACAGCCGACGGCTGATTTCGACAGCCTCTTTGTTCCGCCCGCGGGACATAAGCCATCGGGGGGTCTCCGGAACCGAAACCAAAAGAAGGAGGAATACAACCGAGGGAATGAGCATGACGCCCAGCATCCACCGCCAGGCCACCTTCTCGTCGGTGATGATCATCTGGATGATGTAGTTTGACAGGTACGCCAGCAAAATGCCCAAAACGATATTGAACTGAACGAGGCCGACCAGTCGCCCGCGTATGCGTGCCGGGGCGATCTCTGCGGTGTAGATGGGGGCGCATACGGAGGACAGGCCCACGCCGACGCCGCCGAGGAAACGGAACGCCATGAGGAATGCGTGGGTCGGCGCGAGGGCGGTTCCCAGAGAGCCCATGACGTAGAGGACGCCGATGGCGAATAGAAGGTTCTTCCGTCCGTATCGGTCTGCCAGGCGCCCCCCGATGAGGGCGCCGAGAATGGTGCCTACCGTTGCGATGGCGACAGTCAGGCCAAGGCCGCCCTCGTCAAGGTCGAATTGTTTCTTGAGGGCGTCGTTGGCGCCGGATATGACGGCGGTGTCGAAGCCGAAGATCAGACCGCCGATGGCGGCCACGACGGCGCTTCTGATAACGAGGGCATTCACCCTCTCCCGAGGTGCTGATATAGGTCTACTCGACATCGAGGGACCGTCTCTTCCCGGCGAACGGCCTCGCCTCCGCAAATCGCCTCGCCCGTTGGAAACAGGGCGACGAGGGTCGGCGGGGGCGACCTACCGTCACTCTACGTCCTCCTCAGAACGGCGCAAATCCGTCCCACAATGTGGGCACTTCAGCCTCTCGAATGCTGGGCAGCCCGCTTGTTTTCAAGCATCTGCCTCGTCAAGGAGTCCACGGACGAGGCGAACTCGTCGGGATGGCTGAGCATGACCTGGTGCCCCGCCCCCCGGATGATCCTTTCCGGCGGATTGCCCAGATTCTGGCGGGTTCGCACGAGGTACCCGCCGGAGACGTCCTCCGATCCCCAAATGATGGAGCTCGGAACGGAGATTGACTGAATTTGTTTAGGCGTCAAATGGAGGATCGTGAACTCTTTCATAGTGTCGGAAATGGTGCGTTCGGCGCTCTTCGATGTGAGGGGCCGAGTTATTCGCTTAGTGAAGCCCTTTCCCTTTTCCCCGTCGAACATCGTGCACGTAGATCCGCAAGAGCGCTTGAATATCTTTTGATCGAGCCAGGTCCACCGCGAGCCGATCCGGTACAGGCTGGTTATGTACGGAGTTTTCGCCATCCATCCGGGAATGCGTCTCGGAACCTGAATGTCGAGGCCGTCGCCGTCGGCGAAGATCACCCCTCCTGTGGACTGCGGGTGCCACAATCCGACGCCTCCGGCCACGGAGGCGCCCATCGAGTGCCCCACGACGATCGGGCGGTCGAGACCCATCTTCTTTGCAAAGCCTGCGACGAGATCCGCCTGGCTGCGAATGTCGCGGGCGTCGCCGCCGCGCGTGTAGCCGAATCCTGGCAGGTCGACCGCGTAAACGGCGTACCCTTTGGCCGCGAGCTTGGGCCCGGCGTAATCGTAGGCGACGGAGGATCCGGCGAAGCCCGGAAGCAAGACGACCGCTTGGCTTCCGTTGCCCCACTTTTCATAGTGGACGTCCGCGGATCCGACCTTGGCCGTGTGGCCGGTGGTCGCCTCTAGGTACTCGGGTGGCTGCGAAACGGCGTTGAAGATGAGGCTTGCGGCCGTGACCGCGACGAAGGAACGGAGGAGAAACGCCCCCGTTCCCCGAAGGATCCGATACGGGCGGCTGCGGGCCTTGATGCGTTCGCGCTTGCGGGCGCGGCGCTCTTTGCGGCCTGCCCTGAAACTGCGAAAACGGTCCACGGCAGGGTGGAGGGAAAAGCTCACTTATTCTGTTCTTTCGATTGTCAGGAAACTCTTTGCGCCGCCAGAACGTCGCTGAGGGACAGGGGCGCGCGGCCGGTGATTTTTTCGACTGAGTCGGTGACGACGTCGAGCTGGCCCGCGCGTATCGCGGTGTATGTGGTGATCCATGCCGCCGTCTCCCATTGAGGGGCTCCGTAGGGCTCGCGCGAGGCCCAGGCCTGCTCGATCGTCTCGTCGATGTATTCGACTGGGTTTCCGGTGGTTTCGGTTCCGATGCGCGCGGCCTCGGCCATCGTGAAGGCCTCGGGACCCGTCAGATCGTAGGTCTTGCCCGCATGGGCGCCGGGGTCGGCGAGAACGGCGGCGGCGACGCGGGCGACGTCGGACCTGGAGACCCCGGCGCATGCGCCGTCTCCCGCGGGGCCGCGGATCTCGCCCGAAGCCATGAGCTCGGCGAAGAACTCGAGGTAGAACGAATCGCGCAGAAAGGTCCAGGCGATGCCGGATGCCTTGATGTGCTCCTCGGTGAAGAAATGGTCGCGGGCGTGGGTGAAGATGGCCTCGGGGGCGGCGCCCAGGAACGACGTGTAGACGATGGAGCCGACGCGCGCCCGCGAAGCGGCGTCGATGAACGCCCGGTGGTCGGCGACGCGGCGGGGGCTCTCTTTGGCGGAGACCATCAGCAGCGCGTCGACGCCCTCGAGCGCGGCCACCGCGGCCTCGTCGTCGGCGTACGTGCAAACGGCGTAGGGAAGTCCTTTGAGTTCGTCGGGCCTCTTGGCGGGGGAGCGCACAAGCAGCCGCACGTCGTCAACCCCCGAATCGATGAGTGAGAGCGCGGCGGCCCGGCCGATATTGCCGGTGGCTCCGGTGATTGCAATGGTCATGATTGCTCCTTGTGAGGATTCGATTGTCCCCGTCGCGGTGCGGGCGGGGAGGGCCGGCCGAGCCGAGTCGCGAGCTGCGAGAACGGCGACTTCGCCCGACAAGCACGGGAGACGATTGCCACATTTGACCTTGTCGATACGTGCAGCCATTATTCCAGGAAAATCGCGGAACTTCAGCGTAAATGCGCGGTGAGAGGAAAAACCGGCCTCTCCGCCGTCCGGGGCGTTCGATTAACAGTCTCCGGTCCAGTGCGTGCTAACGTCTTGCCCATGATCAACGACAACATGTGCCGAATGTGTCTGCTCACTGCGGGCATTCGCTGTTGTCGCCTTTGAAATTCCGGTAGAAATTCCCGGATTGCGCGCCGACGTGAGCCCGCGGGAGGCTCCGAGGCGCATTCCGCCGCGACGCCGTAGCCGCGCCTCTCAGTCTCTCTAGTTTCACGTTCTCTCTAGTTCCACGTTTCTTCAACGAGAGTGAGAAAAACCATGTCAAACAACTCAGACAACAAGAATTCCGGCGTCTCAGACGGCAAGAATTCCGAAGCGGTCGAGGAGCATCAGGCCGAAGAAGGGACTCGCGACATCGACGAGCTGGTGGCCAAGGCCGCGTCCCGCTCGGGCAAGGGGCTGAAGGCCGTCGGCCTCGCGCTGGTCGCCGTCCTCGTCTTCGTCGCGGCGTACTTCGGCGTTCGGAGCCTGACGTCGAAGGACGCGTCGGACGGCGCCTCGGGCGGAACCTCGGAAGGGACGAAGGGGGCCGGCGGATCCTCCGTCAAGCCCGTGGGCGCGCGGACGCCCGAGCAGATCAAGGCCGCAGGAACGATCCGCATAGGCGTTTTCGGCGACAAGGCGCCTTTCGGGTACACCGATTCGGATGGGACGAACGTCGGCTACGACGTCGAATACGCCAAGAGGATCGCGAAGGACCTGGGCGTCAAGCTCGAGCTTGTGCCCGTCGTGGCGGACTCGCGAGTCGAGTACCTGACCTCCGGCAAGGTCGACGTCATCTTGGCCAATTTCACGGTCACGCCTGAGCGCGCGCAGAAGGTGGATTTCGCAAAGCCCTACATGAAGGTCTCGCTCGGCGCCGTCTCGCGCAAAGACGCCCCGATCACGTCCGAGAGCCAGCTCAGCGGCAAGAAGATCCTGGTGGTCAAGGGAACCACTGCGGACTCCTACATTCAGGCGAAGCACCCCGATTGGAAGCCCGCCAAGTACGACCAGTACTCCGACGTCTACAACGCGCTCGCCGACGGCCGCGGGGACGTGTGGGTCACCGACAACACCGAGGCCTTGGCCTTCTCCAGGCAGGGCGAGAACAAGGACAAGTTCGTCACGGGCATCACGCAGCTCGGCCCCGTGGACACCATCGCGGGCGCCGTCCAAAAGGGCAACGCGCCCCTTCGCAATTGGCTGAACAAAGAGCTTGAAACCCTCGGCAAGGAGAAGTTCTTCCACAAGGCTTACGAGAAGACGCTCGCGCCCGTCTACGGAGACTCGGCCAAGCCCGACGAGCTCGTCGTCGAGGGCGGCGAGGTCGACGGCGCCGGCAAGGGCGAAGAATCCGGCAAGGACGGACAGGCCGGCAAGGGCCAAGAGTCGGCCAGCCCCGAGGCGTCCGAAGCGCCGGCGGGAGCCGCCGGCTCAGGGGCGCCGGATTCCGCCGACGGGTCCCAGGCGGCCGACAAGTGACCTCGGAGGGCGGGGCGCAGCCTCAGGCGAGGCCTCCCGCCCTCGGCCACGGCGTCGGCGAAGC